>NZ_JBEXYF010000009.1:0-226363 GCF_040630775.1 Nocardia sp. NPDC005745 | reverse complement strand
AGTAGTTCGCGGTAGGTGAGGGTGCGGCAGTCGCCGGGTTCGCCTTCGAAGTGGATGGCGGGTTGGTCGCCGTGGCCGTCGAGGACGTGGCGGTCCAGGCAGTTGTAGGCGACGTTGAGTTTTCCGCCGACGAACCATTTCGCTACCGGGGCGTCGGTCCAGTCCAGGACTTGGGTGAAGGGTTCGTGCCAGTGCAACCGCCCGGCCTGCTCGGCCCAGAAAGCTTCCCGGTCGCCCGCCGCCGCCTGGTAGAACCCCGCGTCGGCGTTCGCCTGAGCGGCGAACTCCGCGCTCGGCGGGTAGGCGGTGGTGCTGTCGCGGTCATCGGTGGTTGCGCTGGTCACGCGAGATCTCCTAACGAAAGAGCAAGGGGGACGAGGAAGGCCGGGCAGCGATCAGTGCACCACCGCCTTCTCCGCGCCGACGCCGGTGAGCGAGCGGACCTCCATCTCCGCAGCCTTGGCCGGATCCTCGGACCTGCCGCCGACCAAGGTGCCGATGACGCCGAGCGCGAACGCCAACGGGATGGAGACGATGCCCGGGTTGGACAGCGGGAACCAGTCGAAATCCGATCCGGGAAGCATGGCGGTCTTGCTTCCGGAGACCGCGGGGGAGAACACGATCAGCACGATCGTCGAGATCAGGCCGCCGTACATGCTGAACAGCGCACCGGTGGTGTTGAACCGCCGCCAGAACAGCGAGAACAGGATGGTCGGCAGATTCGCCGACGCCGCGACCGCGAACGCCAGCGCCACCAGGAAGGCGACGTTCTGCCCGTTGGCCAGGATGCCCAGGGCGATGGCCAGCACGCCGATCACCACCGCGGTGATGCGGGACACCCGGACCTGTTCGCGCTCACCGGCTTTCCCGCGTTTGATGACGTTGGCGTAGATGTCGTGGGCGAACGAGGCCGACGCCGTGATGGTCAGGCCCGCGACCACCGCGAGGATGGTGGCGAAGGCGACCGCGGAGATCACGCCGAGCAGCACCACGCCGCCGAGTTCGAAGGCCAGCAGCGGCGCCGCCGAATTCTGCCCGCCCGCGGCCGCCAGGATGCGGTCCGGGCCGACGATCGCCGCCGCGCCGTAGCCGAGCACCAGGGTGAACAGGTAGAACGCGCCGATCAGGCCGATCGCCCAGACCACCGAGCGCCGTGCCTCTTTGGCGGTGGGCACGGTGTAGAAGCGCATCAGCACATGCGGCAGGCCCGCGGTGCCGAGCACCAATGCCAGGCCGAGGGAGAGGAAGTTGAGCTTCGAGGTCTCGCTGCCGCCGTACTGCGCGCCGGGAGCGAGCACGTCGCGCGCGGCGACGGCCTTGTTCGCCGAGCCGGAGACCGCTTCCTGCGCGGAGCCCAGGATGTCGGAGAAGTTGAAACCGAACTTCGCGAACACCATGACGGTCATCAGCGCCGCGCCCACGATCAGCAGCACCGCCTTGATGATCTGCACCCACGTGGTGCCCTTCATACCGCCGACCAGCACGTAGACGATCATCAGCACGCCAACCACGGCGATCACGATGGACTGCCCGGTCTTGTCGGAGATGTCCAGCAGCAGCGCGACCAGGCCGCCCGCGCCCGCCATCTGCGCGAGCAGGTAGAACAGCGACACGGTGAGCGTGGACAGCGCGGCGGCGGTGCGTACCGGGCCTTCCTTCAGCCGGAAGCTCAGCACGTCGGCCATGGTGAATTTGCCGGTGTTGCGGAGCATTTCGGCGACCAGCAGCAGCGCGACCAGCCAAGCGACCAGGAATCCGATGGAATAGAGGAAACCGTCGTAGCCGTAGACCGCGATGGCGCCCGCGATGCCGAGGAAGCTCGCGGCCGACAGGTAGTCGCCCGCGATGGCGACGCCGTTCTGCGGGCCGGAGAAGCCGCGCCCTCCGGTGAAGTAGTCGGCGGCGGTGGCGTTGTTGCGGCTGGCGCGGATCACCACGATCATCGTGAACACGACGAAGACGCCGAAGATGGCGATATTGGCGACCGGGTTGCCGACCGTCGCGGCGGCGGCATAGGTGTGCACGGTGTTCACGCTCGTTCTCCCTCGAGATAGCCGCGGATCTTCGCCGCGCGCGGATCCAGTTCCCGGTTGGCGAACCGCACGTACAGCGCGGTGATGGCGAAGGTGGAGACGAACTGGCCGAGGCCGAGCAGTAACCCGACGTTGACATCGCCGAACACCGCGCGGCTCATGAAGTCGTGGGCGTAGGCGCCGAGCAGGACGTAACCGAGGTACCAGAGCAGGAACAACGCGGTCATCGGAAACACGAAGCGGCGCAGGCGCGTTCGCAGTTCCTGGAATTGGGGGCTCGCCTGCACTTCGGCGAATTCTGCTGCGCTCGGCGCTCGCCGCGGGGCGGTGTCGTCGAGTTCGATACTGGTCATGAGTGTCCTACCGAGTGACGTGGCTTACTTCTCGAGGACGGTAAGCCAGGCCAGCGGCTCCCCAGTAGGCTGTGGCGTGGGTCACTCTGTGAAGGTGCCCGAATCTGCGCCGAGCGGTCGATGTGACGCGATGAACGGTCGGCCGCCCGGGCCTCGGTCAGTCCGAGCGCAGGCTGCGCTCGCGGTCGGCGCCCATGCCCAGTCGCTCCGGGGCGTGCATCCGGACGAAGATCCGGCTCACCGTCCTCGCGCCGAGTCCGCGGGTGAACGAGCTGACCAGCACCATGGTGGCGAACGCCAACGGCACGCTGATCGCCGCCGGATAGCCGAGCAGCGCCGCAGGCCAGCCGCCCGCCACCGCGTCGGAGAATCCGCCGGTGACGGAGACGGCGGTCGCGGTGCCCGCGGCGAGCCCGCCCGCGATCAGGCCGGCCGCCGCGCCCGCCGCGGTCAGCCCGCGCCACCAGATGCCCAGCACCAGCAGCGGGCACAGCGTGGAGGCGGCCACCGCGAAGGCCAGGCCGACGGTGCGCGACAGGTCCAGCGACACGACGGTCAGCGACAGCGCCAGCGGCACCGAGCCCGCGACCAGCGCGGCCGCGCGGAAGTCCCGGATCCGCCCGCGCAGCATGTCGGTGCTGAGCACGCCCGCGATGCTCACCAGCAGTCCCGACGAGGTGGACAGGAACGCGGCGATCGCGCCCGCCGCGGCCAGCGCCGCGAGCAGCTGCCCCGGCAGTCCGGCGACCACCGAGCCGGGCAGCAGCACCACCGCGGCGTCGGAGGTCCCGGTGATCAGCAGTTGCGGCACGTACAGCCGCGCGAAGACGCCCAGCAGGACGGGGAACAGGTAGAACAGTCCGACCAGGCCGATCACCGCGAGCGCCGTCGCGCGCGCGGCCCGCCCATCGGGGTTGGTGTAGAAGCGCACCAGCACGTGCGGCAGGCCCATGGTGCCGAGGAAGGTCGCGAGGATCAGCGAATAGACCTGGTAGGCCGGATGCGGTCCACCCAAGCCGCCGCCCGGCGCCAGCCAGCCCGTGCCGTCGGCGGGTGCGCCCGCGACCACCGGCACGGCGGCCCCGGCTTCCAGCACCAGCCGCGTGCCCGCGGACAGCTCGTGGGTGCCCGGCGCCAGCGGCACCGGGCCGTCGACCGCGCGGTCGTCCAGTGTTCCCGTGATCGAAACCCGCTGTGGCGCACCGACCCGCACCACCACGTCGGTGGTCACGTCGACGGTCGTGCGCTCGGACACCACCGGCGGGGCGGGCGCGCCCAGTTCCCGCTCGTCGGCGAGGAAGTGCCCGAGCAGCACCAGCGCGGGAAGGGCCACCGCGGTCAGCTTCAGCCAGTACTGGAACGCCTGGACCAGGGTGATCGAGCGCATCCCGCCGCCGACCACGTTGGCGAGCACGATCGCGCCCACCGCCACCGCGCCCACCCAGTCCGGCACCCCGAGCAGGATGTGCAGGGTCAGCCCGGCCCCTTGGAACTGCGGAATGAGATACACCGCGCAGACGAGCACCACGACGGTTGCCGCGAGCCTGCGCAAACGCAGTGAGCCCAGCCGGAATTCGGCGAAGTCGGGCACCGTGTACGCGCCGGAGCGGCGCAGCGGAGCGGCGACGAACAGCAGCAGCGCCAGGTATCCGGCGGTGAAGCCCACCGGGTACCACAGCGCGTCCGCGCCGTATTTCGCGATCAACCCGGCCACGCCGAGAAACGAGGCGGCCGAGAGGTATTCACCGGAGATCGCGGCGGCGTTCCAGCGCGGTCCCACGCTGCGCGACGCGACGAGGAAGTCGGAGGTGGTGCGCGCGAGCCGCACGCCGTACGCGCCGATCGCCACGGTCGCCAGCGCCGCGAGGACCAGCGCGGCCACCGTGAGCGCAGGCGCCGTGCCCGAGGTCATGGAGCGCTCCGGTGTCGGCGCATCGGTTCGGCGGGCGATGTTGACGTGATCGACTCGTTCATGGTGGAGGGCGCACCGTCAGTCCTCGGCCAGTTCGAGGAAGTCCTGTTCGTTGCGTTCGGCCAACCGCACATAGGTGCGGCCGAGCAGGAACAGCAGCGGGTAGACGGCTCCGCCGAGCAGCAGCCACGGCAACCGGATGCCCAGCACCGCCATGTCGCCGATCGAGCCGGTCCGGAACAGCACCGGCAGCGCGCACAGCAGCGCGATGCTCACCAGGCCCACGCGGAGCGCGAGCCCGAGTTGGGCGCGGATCAGGCCCCCGATGAGCGCTTCGCCGAACTCGGTTTGCTCGGCGACCTCCATCCGCGTGCGCACCCGCCGGGCGCCACGTCGCTCGGAGAGCACGACGCGCCTGCGGACCGGACGCTGCGGCCCGGTCACTGGTTGCCCCAGTGCTGCCGGGGCCGGTGCACCAGCCGTTGTTTCAGCTCACGAACCTGTCTTCGGCTGACCGGCAGTTCGACCGCCTGCGCGTCGCCCTCGGCCCGCAGGCACACCACGGTCCCGGAACCCACGCTGCGCAGCCCGGTCACCAGCCGCAGCGCCACCAGGTAAGACCGGTGCACCCGGAGGAATCCCGCGTCGTGCCAGCGAGCCTCCAGCGCCGACAACGGAATCCGCACCAGGTGCGATCCGGCGCTGGTGTGCAGCCGCGCGTAGTCACCGTCGGCTTCCACCCAGCTCACGCTCGATCGCGGTACCAGCGTGGTCACTCCGCCGAGTTCCACGGGGATGACCTCGTTCGGGTCGGTGCGGGCTTCGGCGGCGGGCGGGTGCGGCGCGCTGCGCGCCGCGGCGATCCGCCGCACCGCCTCCGCGAGCCGGTCCTCCCGCAGCGGCTTGAGCAGATAGTCCACCGCGCCCAGGTCGAACGCCGCGATCGCCCGGTCGTCGTGGGCGGTCACGAAGACCACGGCGGGCGCGGCCGCGAACTCCGAGAGGATGCCGGCCAGCTCCATGCCGTCCAGTCCCGGCATGTTGATGTCCAGGAACACCGCGTCGATCGGATGGGCGCGCAGCACCCGCAGTGCGCTGGTGGCGTCGCCCGCCGTGTGGATCTCGCCGATTTCGGTCCGCGCGCGCAGCAGATACACCAGCTCGTCCAGAGCGGGTTTCTCGTCGTCCACGGCAAGCACGCGCAGCGCGCCCGCCGGTTTGCCGGTAACGCGGGTCACAATCGCACCATCGTAAGGCGGTGTGCCGGTCTTACGCCCGGATGCCCGCGCGGAACTTGGGGACGCGGAGGCTGACCTTCGTGCCCGCGCCGGGCGCCGTTTCCACGACCAGGCCGTAGTCGTCGCCGAAGGCCGCGCGCAACCGGTCGTCGACATTGGCCAGCCCGACGTGCGCGGCCTCACCGGAGCCCGCCGGGCCCGTCCCGGTGTCGACGGCGTCCAGCGCGCCGGAGCGCAGCAGATCAGGGTCCATGCCGACGCCGTCGTCCTCGACGCTGATCACGCAGTCGGTGCCCGCGTCGGTGGCGACGATGCTGACGGTGCCGCCGTGCGCGGTGCCCGCCAGCCCGTGCCGCACCGCGTTCTCCACCAGCGGCTGCAACGCGAGGAAGGGCAGCACCACGCCGAGCACCTCGGGCGCGATCCGCAGCCGGACCTGTAGCGCGTCGCCGAAACGGGCGCGTTCCAGCGCGAGGTACCGCTCGATGTTGCGCAACTCGTCGGACAGCACCGTGAATTCGCCCGCGGCGCGGAAGGAGTACCTGGTGAAGTCGGCGAACTCGAGGATCAGCTCGCGGGCCCGCGCCGGGTCGGTGCGGACGAACGAGGCGATGGTGTTCAGCGCGTTGTAGATGAAGTGCGGGCTGATCTGGGCCCGCAGCGCGCGCACCTCGGCGCGGTCCAGCCGGGCCCGCGACGCGTCGAGTTCGGCCAGTTCGAGCTGACCGCAGGCGTACCGCGCCACCTCGGCGACCGCACCCAGCCGGCCCGGTCCCGGCTGCCCGGCGCTCACGACTCCCAGCACACCGGCCACGCCGTTGGATTCGACCAGTAGCGGTTGCGCGATCAACGTGCGTCCCGCGTGTTCGCCACGTCCCGGTCCGGCGACGAGCACCGGGCGTTCGCCCGCGACGGCGCGCGCGGCGGCTTCGCCGAAGTATTCGGCCAGTTCGGCGTGCGGGCCGTCCCAGGCGAGCAACGTGCCGTCGGGGTCGGCCAGCGCGAGCGCTTCGGCGCCGGTGAGTGCGCGCAGGTGCGGCGCAGCCTCCCGCGCGGACTGCTCGGTCAGCCCGCGCCGCAGCGGGACCGCCGCCAGCGACGCGGTGTGCAACGCCGAATGCACCGCCCGCTCTGCGGGGGTGGTCACCACTCTGCGGGTGCGCGACCAGATCAGCAGCGCCCCGGCGATCAGCGCCGCCGCCGCCGCGACGGCGAGTGCGGTGGTCATGGCGGGCATCGGCGCACGGACTGCATGGGCTGATTATCGCGTCGGCCGCAATCGTGCGCGAAGCAGTGGCGGTCCTGGTCCGAGATCGGGCCTGGATCTTTTGCTGCCGTCTGTGACGCTGCGAAGCGGCCTACGCCCTGGCCGGTCGCGCGACCCTCCACCCGACCCGAACTTCTGCACCGAGCCAGGGATCGCAGCGCCGGAAGGCGGCCGAGTGCGGCAACTGCCCGGCGCGCCCGGCTCGGCAGCGCCTGCGGGACGATCGCTCGGGCGAGCAGCGCATCGCCCCGCGGCGACTGGGCCGATCTCACCGGTGCCGCGGCGCGGTCCGGTTCGCGGGAGTTCAGCCCTGGTACTGCGGGACCGTGAACTCGATGGTGCCGGGTTCTGGGAAGTGCGCAGCGCCGATGCTGACCGTCGCGGTGAACTGGCCGATGCCGGGAAGGAACAGCGCGGAGTGGCCGCTGTTGCCCCAGTAGCCGGGGCCCTGCGCGACCACTTGGAACGTACCTTCCTGGCCGGTGTCGACGTTGCGGTAGTTCAGCGTGACCGGCAGCGTGCAAGGTCCGGCGCCGACCAGCGTCGCGCCCACGGTGAAGGCCGCCTGGTTGGGGTAGGCGTTGCCGTTGACCGACATCTCCACCTGACCCACGCACGGCCCCTGGGCCAGGGTGTACACGGTGGCGAACGCGGCGGGCGCGGCCGCGGCGGGCGCGGCCGTCGCGGCCAGTGCCGCCACCGCCGTAGCGGGAACCATCAAGAGCGCTGTCGTCGAATTCATCGACACCTCCACGATTTCGGGAAAATCCGGTCTGCCGTGCTGGCCCGTCCCCGACAAGCGCCGGCATCGTCGTGGGGAGGGAAGCAGAGATTACCGCCGAGCCACGGCCGCCGTTCGGGTGTTCCCGAATTCGGCACGACCCCGACACTCGCGGAAATCGGCCACTCACACGGCGAGTCCCCAGGACGCGCCGGTGATCTTCCCCACCGACACGCCGGACGCCCGAGTGCCGCCAGCGCGCCGGTCCGAAGCAGTCGGTGGGCACGCCTAGAATCGGTCCAGCCAACCCCCGTCGAGACCTTGGGAGGAAGGACCGTCTTGGCCGCCTCGTCCGGATCGTTCGTCCATCTGCACAACCACACCGAGTACTCCATGCTCGATGGTGCGGCCAAGATCTCGCCACTGTTCAGCGAGGCGAAACGGCTGGGGATGAACGCGGTCGGGATGACCGACCACGGCAACATGTACGGCGCCTCCGAGTTCTACAACTCGGCCAAGAAGCACGACATCAAGCCGATCATCGGCATCGAGGCCTACATCGCGCCCGCCTCCCGGTTCGACACCAAGCGCGTGCAGTGGGGCGATCCGAGCCAGAAGGGTGACGACGTCTCCGGCTCGGGCGCCTACACGCACATGACCATGGTCGCCGAGAACGCGACCGGCCTGCGCAACCTGTTCAAACTGTCCTCGCTGGCCTCCATCGAGGGCCAGCTCGGCAAGTGGGCGCGCATGGACGAGGAGATCATCGCCCAGTACGCCGAAGGCATCATCGCGACGACCGGCTGCCCCTCCGGCGAGGTGCAGACCCGCCTGCGCCTCGGGCACGAACGCGAGGCGCTCGAGGCCGCGGCCAAGTGGCAGGAGATCTTCGGGAAGGAGAATTTCTTCCTCGAGGTCATGGACCACGGCCTGTCCATCGAGCGCCGGGTCCGCGAGGGGTTGCTGAACGTCGGCAAGAAGCTGGGCATCCCGGCGCTGGCCACGAACGACTGCCACTACGTCACCAAGGACCAGTCCGCCAACCACGAGGCGCTGCTGTGCGTGCAGACCGGCAAGACGTTGTCGGATCCCACGCGGTTCAAGTTCGACGGTGACGGCTACTACCTGAAGTCCGCCGAGGAGATGCGCGCGCTGTGGGACGCCGAGGTGCCCGGCGCGTGCGACAACACGGTGCTGATCGGCGAGCGGGTCCAGTCCTACGACGACGTGTGGGCCTTCAAGGACCGCATGCCGATCTTCCCGGTGCCCGAGGGCGAGGACCAGGATTCCTGGCTGCGCAAAGAGGTCGACCGCGGCCTGGCGCGCCGGTTCCCGGACGGCGTGCCCGACGAGTACTACACCCGCGCCTACTTCGAATTGGACGTCATCAAGCAGAAGGGCTTTCCCGCCTACTTCCTCGTCGTCGGCGACCTCGTCAAGCACGCGCGGGAGGTCGGCATCCGGGTCGGCCCCGGTCGTGGTTCGGCGGCCGGTTCGCTGGTGGCCTACGCCCTCGGCATCACCAATATCGACCCGCTGCCGCACGGCCTGCTGTTCGAACGGTTCCTCAACCCGGAGCGCCCGTCCGCGCCCGATATCGATATCGACTTCGACGATCGCCGTCGCGGTGAGATGGTCCGCTACGCGACCGAGAAGTGGGGCACCGACCGGGTCGCCCAGGTGATCACCTTCGGCACGATTAAAACCAAAGCCGCGATCAAGGACTCCGCGCGTGTCCAGTTCGGCCAGCCCGGCTTCGCCATCGCCGACCAGATCTCCAAGGCGCTGCCGCCGCCGATCATGGCCAAGGACATCCCGCTGTCGGGCATCATGGACCCCGATCACGAGCGGTACAAAGAGGCCGCCGAGGTCCGCGAACTCATCGGCAACAACCCGGACGTGGCCAAGATCTACGAGACCGCGCGCGGACTCGAGGGCCTGATCCGCAACGCCGGTGTGCACGCCTGCGCGGTGATCATGTCCTCCGAACCGTTGATGGACGCCATCCCGGTGTGGAAGCGGCCCCAGGACGGGGCGATCATCACCGGCTGGGACTACCCGTCCTGCGAGGCCATCGGCCTGCTGAAGATGGACTTCCTCGGTCTGCGCAACCTCACCGTCATCGGTGACGCGCTGGACAACATCAAGGCCAACCGCGGCATCGATCTGGACATGGACAACCTGCCGCTGGACGACCCCGCGACCTACGAATTGCTCTCGCGCGGCGACACGCTCGGCGTCTTCCAGCTCGACGGCGGTCCCATGCGCGACCTGCTGCGCCGCATGCAGCCCACCGGCTTCAACGACATCGTCGCCGTGCTCGCGCTCTACCGCCCCGGCCCGATGGGCATGAACGCGCACAACGACTACGCCGACCGCAAGAACGGGCGGCAGCCGATCAAGCCGATCCACCCCGAGCTGGAGGAACCGCTCAAGGAGATCCTCGCCGAGACCTACGGCCTGATCGTCTACCAAGAGCAGATCATGTTCATCGCGCAGAAGGTCGCCTCCTACTCGATGGGCAAGGCCGACGCGCTGCGCAAGGCCATGGGTAAGAAGAAACTCGAGGTGCTCGAGGCCGAGTACAAGGGCTTCCACGAGGGCATGACCACGAACGGCTTCTCCGAGGCCGCGGTGAAGGCGCTGTGGGACACCATCCTTCCGTTCGCCGGCTACGCGTTCAACAAGTCGCACGCCGCGGGCTACGGCCTGGTCTCGTTCTGGACCGCCTACCTCAAGGCCAACTACCCGGCCGAGTACATGGCGGGCCTGCTCACTTCCGTGGGCGACGACAAGGACAAGGCCGCGGTCTACCTCTCCGACTGCCGCCGCCTCGGCATCACCGTGCTTCCGCCGGACGTCAACGAGTCCGAGCAGAACTTCGCCTCCGTCGGCAAGGACATCCGCTTCGGTCTCGGCGCGGTGCGCAACGTCGGCGCGAACGTCGTCTCCTCGATCATCCAGGCGCGCAAGGAGAAATCGAAGTTCACCGATTTCTCCGACTACCTCAACAAGATCGACGCCATCGCCGCGAGCAAGAAGGTCACCGAATCGCTGATCAAGGCAGGCGGTTTCGACTCCCTCGGGCATCCGCGCAAGGGCCTGATGCTGATCCACTCCGATGCCATCGACGCCGTGATGGCCACCAAGAAGGCCGAGGCGATCGGTCAATTCGACCTGTTCGGCGGCCTGGACGCGGACGAGTCGGTGACCTCGGTGTTCAACGTGAAGGTCCCCGACGAGGAGTGGGAGTCCAAGCACCGGCTCGCACTGGAGCGGGAGATGCTCGGCCTGTACGTCTCCGGGCATCCGCTCAACGGCGTCGAGCACGTGCTCGCGGCGCAGGCCGACACGCAGATCCCCGCCATCCTCGAGGGTGACATCAAGGACGGCACCCAGGTGACCGTCGGCGGCATCCTGGCCTCGGTGAACCGGCGCATCAACAAGAACGGCCTGGCCTGGGCCTCCGCGCAGCTGGAAGACCTCACCGGTGGCATCGAGGTGCTGTTCTTCCCGCAGTCGTACTCGGTGTACGGGATGGACGTCGTGGAGGACGCCGTGGTGCTGGTCAAGGCGCGCGTCTCGGTCCGCGACGACCGGATCTCGCTGATCGCCAACGATCTCGCCGTACCCGACCTGTCCGCGGTCGGCGTCGCGAAGCCGCTCGCGGTCACCGTCACCACCCGGATGTGCACGCCGGACAAGATCGGCGAACTCAAGCGGGTCTTGTCCAGGCACCCAGGCACGTCGGATGTGCATATCCGGCACGTCGGCGCCCGAGACAAGACCACGCTGCTGAAACTCGACGAACGCCTGCGAGTCTCACCGTCCTCGGCACTGATGGGCGATCTGAAGGCGCTGCTCGGCCCGGGCTGCCTGGCCAGTTGATCGGTGGGCTCCGCGCGGTGCGGAATCGGGCGGCTGCTCGGCTCGGCCTGCTCGCGAGGTTCGGTGTTGTCGGGAGCCGAGCCGTTGTCGGCGGGCCGATCGGCAATCTGGACGCGGTCGCAAGTGGAGCGATCGATCGGCGTGTGCTGCTTCGCGAGTGAACGGCGAGCTCGGTGCCGGTCGGGGATCGGGCCGTTGCTCGGCCGGTCCCGCTCGGCGGGTTCGGGGGGTGCGCGGTCGCGAGTGGTGCCGCTGGTAGGGCCCAGGTTGCGTGGCGGGCGATCGGCGCGATCGTGCGGTCCGCAAGCGGGCCGCCGGTCGGTCGGGTGCTGATCGGCGGATCTGCATAGTCAGGAGTCGAGCCACTACTCGATTTGCTCCGGACTGGCTGCGGCGGACGATGTTGCCGTCTTCGGTGCTGTGGGGCGGCCTCGATGCGCTGGTCCTACGCTGTGTGACCGCCTGCAGCGGGCTGCGCGCGTTACGAATCGAGCCATTGCTCGATCTGCGTGAGATTCGCGGCGGTGACGACGGTATCGCCGTCTTCGGCGTCCACAAGTTGCCAGTCACGCGGTGATACGGGATCGCGCACCAGGCGGTAACCCCCGCGTGTGGCTCGATCGGTCAGTTCCCGGAGCCGTTCGGCGATCGGATCTCGTGCGGTTTCATTCATGAGTCAGGTCTCCATGTGGGTTGTTGTCGTGCGGAATCCGGCGTGACGCGCCCGGTGGTGACCAGCGCGGCGAATGCGGCGCGTTTGCGAGCGCAGTCGTGTTCGCGGTGTAGTTGCATGGCGCGGTGTGCGGCGGCGATGGTCAGCTGCTGGGCAGGTGTCGCGCATGTCCACTCTTCCGGCCATCGGATCGGGTGCGAGTGTCGCTGCCTGCGAGCTGATTTCCGTCCAGCGGCCGGTCGGCGTGGCTGATCGGTGGGCCACACACAGCCGATGACGAGGAGTACCGTGCCGCATCCGGCGAAGATCGCCGCGATGCTCGACACCGCGGGCCATATTCCCACGCTCGCTCACCGCCGGCAGCCGTCGCCCGAACCGGTGCGCAGGTCCTCGGCGAGCCGGCCCAGTCCATCGAGCACCTCCTGGAAGGTTCGGGGTTCCGGCATGCTGTCGGCGGACAGCGCGGGACCGGTGTGATCGGTGGGGAAGTCGATGCCACGCCGGTGCGCGCGTTCGCGCGGGCTCGTCTCCTGCGGCACGATCCGGCCGTGCCGCACGAGGGTGTGAAAGGCGACCGCCTTCCACGCACACCGATCGACCCGGCATTCCCGGTGCCGCCGCATCTGCCGATGCGCCAACTCCACCTCGGCCGAACCGCAAATACCCGGCGGCGCAACCAAAACGCCTTCATCCCCGCGAAAACGCAACATATTCCCAATTCCTCCATAACCCACCGGGGCCGGTGATGTCGAGTGGCACACGGCTGCGGCATTTCGCGAGAAGGCCTCTCGACCGGGTGTCGTTGATCTTGAAACGCGCGGACGTCACGCCTGCGGGGAGCCGGATGGCTCGGGTGCCAGCGTGTTTCGGCCGCGTTGGGTGATTTCGTAGCGGCCTCTTCGGGCTCCCGCCACGATGAGTTCGTGGCTGACCAGGTTCGCCAGCGCGTGGCGGGTCTTCCACTCGGTGAGGCAGGCCGACACCTCGATCTGATGTTCGGTGAGCATCCCGCCGCAGTTCAGCGCCCGCAGGATTCGGACCTGTGCGGCGGAGAGGCTTCCCTGTTGCTTGGCCATGCGGCTATGTTGCTGCAGGCCAACAGCATCTGGGCTGGGAAAACGGACGGCCCGACGAAGTCTGCCATTTGCGCAGAGTCCGGACCGGTGCACACGTAGTTCGACGTCCGAACCGGACCGGATCCTGGGCCGTTTCGGACCGAGCAGGGGAAAAGGGGAGCGATGGGGAAGGACGATCAGCCTGGTTCGACGTTGCCGCGTCGGCAACTCGGGCGGGCACTGCGAGAGGCGCGAGAAGGTGCCGGGTTCACGCTCGAGCGGGCCGCGCAGCTCATGGAGATGGGCAAGACCTCGGTCGGCCGGATCGAGAAGGGGCAGAACGACAAGGTCATACTGCGCGATGTGGAGGCGTTCGGCAAGCTGTACGACCTGGACGCGGAACAGATCGAAGAGCTTAAAATTCTTGCGCAGCAGTCGCCTACGAAATCATGGTGGCAGGCGTCCCGCAATCTGATTATGCCTGGATTCAACACGTATCTCGGGCTCGAATCCGGGGCGTCGCAACTTGCAATGTACCAGCCACTCGTTATCCCGGGCCTGCTCCAAGTAGCCGATTACGCGCGAGCAATTGAGCGGCCGTATCTTCCGAATGATACTCAGGAAGATATCGAGCGCCGTGTAGAACTTCGATTGCGGCGGGCGGCGATCCTGACTCTGCGAATAAACCCTGTAAGAGCTGAGTTCGTGGTGCACGAGGGTGTTCTGCACACGATCGTCGGCTCCCGTGCCGTCATGGCTGCGCAACATAGACACATGGCGGACATGAGCACTCGCCCAAACGTCACCGTGCGGATACTGCCATTCACGGCCGGGTTTCCGGGCGACTGTGTCCCCGTACTGCCTTACATCATGCTCGATTTCCCGGTGTACGGTACGGGCGGTCGATCGGAGCCTCCAGTCGTATACGCCGAAAACAACACCGGCGTAATGTTTTTCGAAGGCGAGGACGATGTGAAGCGCTACCGCAGAATCCACGAAACGATCCTGTGCGCTGCGCTGGAGGAACAACCATCGAGAGACCTGCTCCGGCAGGTGGCAAGGAGATATGAACAGTGACTATCGGCCTAACCGGCGCGCGATGGTTCAAGTCGACACACAGCGGCACGGGGAACGAATGTGTCGAAGTCGCCTGGCTGGAGGCGGGCTATGTCGGTGTTCGCGATTCGAAGAACCCGACCGGTCCGGCGTTGATCTTCGCGCCGGGCCAGTGGGATGCCTTCGCCGCTGGCGTCCGTGGCGGGGAGTTCAACCGGCCGGGCTGAATAGATCCCACCGTCCGCAGCAGCGGCCTGCATCCGGGCTACATGGGGCCGGGGCAAGGCCGCTGCCGTTGCGAAAGGAGCTGTCAGACCATGTCGGCCAGTAGCGGGGCTGGTGCGGGCTCGGTCGCAGCTCGCGCCACCTCCTTGCGGTGCAACGCGTGGCTGCACGCCACGACGGCGAGTGCGGCCACGCCGAGAACTACGCCGATCCACGCCACCGCCGGGTAGCCGAGGCCCGCGCCGATGGCGAGACCGCCGAGCCAGGGGCCTGCGGTGATGCCGACGTTGAACGAGGAGATGTTCGTGGCTCCCGCCAGGGTGGGCGCGTCGCCCGCGAGGGTGAAGACGCGGCTGTTCAAAGTGGGATTGATGCCGAACCCGAAGGCTCCCAACAGGAATGACAACAGCACGACGGGCACAGGGTGTTCCATCGTGAGGGCGAGCAGCGCCGAGGTGAGCACGCCGCCGGTGATGCCGACGTACAGGCTGGTGAGCGGGCGAGTGTCGGCGGAGCGCCCACCGACGACGATGCCGAGGAACGCGCCGAGCCCGTAGACGCCGAGTACCACCGGGATCCAGCCGTCCGCCATGCCGGTGACGCGCGACAGCAGAGCGCCGAGGTAGGCGAAGGTGACCATCAGGGCGGCGATGGCGAGGGCGGTGGTGGCGTAGGACAGCCAGAGCGCGGGGCGCATCATGGTGCGCAGTTCGGTGCGCATTCGGGTCGGCGCGTCGGTCCGTCCGCCGGGGATCTTCGCCAGCACGCCGATCCCGGCCGCTGCCGAGAGCAGCGCCACCGCCCAGAACGCCGCCCGCCAACCCAGTTGCTGCCCGATCACGGTGCCCGCCGGGAGCCCGATGATGATGGCCAGGGTGAGCCCGCCCGCGACGATGCTCATCGCCTTGCCGCGCGCGGTGGCGGGCACCAGGCCGATCGCCGTCGTCGCAGCGACCGCCCAGAATCCGGCGTAGACGAACGCGCCGACCACCCGCGTCGCGAACAGCACCCAGTAGTCCGAGGTCAGTGCTCCGACCACGTGGGTGCCGACGAACACCGCGAGAAAGGCGAGCAGTGCGGTGCGCCGCGACCAGCGCAGCGTCGCGACGGCCAGCACCGGCGCGCCCACCAGCATGCCCAGGGCGAACCCGGAGATGAGCAGGCCCGCGCGCGGCACGGAGACGCCCAGGTCTGCGGCCAGCTCGGTGAGCAGGCCCGCGAGCATCAGCTCCGAGGTGCCCTGGGCGAAGATCGACAGACCCAGGACGTAGATCGCCACGGGCATCGGTACCTCCTTATATTGTACTGATCTATCCAAAATGAGGGCACGGCAAAGCCGTCGCCAGGGGTGGAAGGTTCAGAGCGCGTCGAGCGCGGTAGTCGCGATGGCGGCCAGTGTCTCGCGATCCGCGCCGCCGCGTGCGGCCACTCGCATGCCGCCGATGGTGGCGATCACGAAGTGGGCCAGCGCGGATGGGTTCTTGTCCGGTGCGATCTCGCCCGCGCGTCTGGCCGTTTCGAACGCGTCGGTCAGCACGGCGAGCCGTCGCTCCTGGTCGGCGGCGAGTACGGCGGCCAGTTCGGGGTCGCGCGGGGCCAACTCGATCGTCGAATTGACCACGAGACAGCCGAGCGGGTCCTCCTCGGGCGCTTCGACGATTTGCCACAGCAGTGCGTGGATCTTCGCGCGCACCTCCGTCCGGCTGTCGAGCAGGTCGAATGTCGCGGCGTTCTTGGTCGTCATGTAGCGGCGCAGGGCGCGCTCGAACAGGTCGCGTTTGCTGGTGAAGGTGTTGTAGATGCTGCTGCGGCCCAGTCCGGTCGCGGCGCACAGGTCTTCGGTGGAGGTCGCTTCGTACCCCGTGCGCCAGAACGCGTGCATCGCCGCGTCCAGCGCGCGGTCCTCGTCGAACAACCTGGGGCGTGGCATGGGTTCACGCTAGCACGGTTTTGAACAGATCGTTACAGTATATTCCGGACGGGGCTCCGACCTGCGGTGTTCCGATGTCCAAGCGGCTGTTAAGCATTCGATTGGCGCGGTGGCGGACAGTTCTCGGCCAGTCGTCCACTCCCAGGAAAGAGGATCGTCATGCAAGCCATACTCCGGAGCCTGCGCCTGCTCGTACTCGGCGCCACCGTGCTCGCGGCCGCGTTGGCCGTCGCGGCGGTCGGTGCGGGGGCCGCGAACGCGGGGTCGGTGTACGCGATCGAGTTCGCGCCGGGGAGCGACCACGCGTCCATCGACGGCGCGGTGGTTCGCGGCGACGCCGACACCTACGCGTTCGAGGCGCGGGCCGGGCAGACGCTGATCACGGAACTCACCTCCGTCGAGGGCAACGCGCGGTTCAGCACCACCGCGCCCGACGGAAGCGTCCTGTGCCTCGAGGAGACCTGGAGCCGGATCACCCTGCCGCGCAGCGGCTACTACACCATCTCGGTGGAGCCGAGTCGCGGCAACGCGACCTACACCTTGTCGGTCCGCATCGTCTGATCGTCAGGGCGACACCGCGACACCGAGCGTCTGGGCGACCAGGAAGCGGGGAGCGTGCTCCCCGTAGAACGACTCGGCGTCGCGGATCTCGAAACCGGCGTCTGTCACCAGGCCGCGAATATCGCGGTTCAGGTGGCAGCCGCCGAACAGTCGTTTCTGGACCGGGTTCAGCCGGTTCTGCCACGCCCGCACCTTCTCGTCCGGCGCCAGCCCGTGCTCGACGAAATGCAGGGTCCCGCCGGGGACGAGCACCCGGCGCACCTCGGCGAGCGCGGCGGCGATGTCGGGGATGGTGCACATCGTCCAGGTCGACAGCGCGCAGTCGAAGGTGTCGTCCGGGAAGGGCAGCGCCTGCCCGTCCAGCCCGGCCCGCTCGATCGGCACGGTGGCGGCGGTGACGCGGTCGCTCGCCAGCCGCCAGCCCAGATCGGCGGGCTCGACCGCATGCACCGACGCGACCGTCGCCGGATAGAACGGCACGTTCAAACCCGAACCGAAACCGACTTCCACGACCTGCCCGTGCAGATCGGCGCAGGCCCGCTCGCGCAGCGGATCCAGGTCCCGCATCCCGCAGGCCAGGTTGACGATCCGGGGAACCACGTGTTCCGCATAGACACCCACACCTCCACTCTTGCAGGCATCGCCCGTCCGGGCCAGGGGCCTACGGCGACAACCCGGTGGGCGCCCCGCGCCCAGCCCGGTCAGCGTGGTGGCGCGGATCGAGTGAAGCGACTTCAGCCGGGCTGGCGGCAAGCCGGGACCGCACATGCCGCTGTGGTCGAGCTCGGTGGCTGCGCACGCGGCTCTGGTCAGGTCGGGTGTCGGTGGTCGTGCGCGCTGTTGTGCCGAGGGTCGGTGTTCGCGGTGCTGTGCGCTGTTGGGCCTGGGTCGGTGTTGGTGGTGGTGCGTGCCCCTGCGCCCGGGGTCGGCGTCCGTGTTGATGGTGGTGCGCGCTCTTGTGTGGGAGGCCGAGTTCACGTTGGTGGTCGCGTGCGCTGTTCGGCCTGGGTCGGTGTTCGCGATGGTGGTCGCGTGCGCCGTTGTGCCGGGGCCGGTGCTCATATCTGATGGCTGTGCGCGCCATTGTGCCCGGGTCGGTGCTCCTATCCGGTGGCTGTGCGCGCCGCCGCACCCCAGGTCGGTGTCCGTATCCGGCGGGCCGGGTGTGCCCGTGCGATGCTGGCGCGGTGACTTTGTTCGAGGTGTGGGCGCCGCGGCCGGAGGCGGTGCGATTGGATCTGGAGGGTGTCGTCCACTCGATGACTCGGTCGCCGGACGGGTGGTGGCGCACCGATATTCCGGCCGTGAGCGGAGCCAGGTACGGCTTCCTGCTCGATGACGACCCGACCGTGCTGCCCGATCCCCGCTCGCCGCGCCAGCCCGACGGGGTGCACGCCCGCTCGGCGCTGCACACTCTCGATCCGGCGGGGTGGACGGACGCGGACTGGACCGGGCGGCCGCACGCCGGGGCGGTCTACTACGAACTGCACATCGGAACGTTCACCCCCGAAGGCACCTTCGACGCCGCGATCGACCGGCTGGACCATCTCGTCGGACTGGGCGTCACCGTGGTCGAAGTGATGCCGGTGAACGCCTTCGACGGCACGCACAACTGGGGCTACGACGGCGTGCTCTGGTACGCGGTGCAGGAGAGCTACGGCGGGCCCGACGGCCTCCAGCGCTTCGTCGACGCCTGCCATCTCCGGGGACTGGCGGTCTGCCTGGACGTCGTCTACAACCATCTCGGCCCGTCCGGCAACTACCTGCCGCGCTTCGCGCCCTACCTGACCGAGGGCCGCAACACCTGGGGGCAGAGTCTCAACCTCGACGGCCCGCAGTCCGACCACGTGCGCGGATACATCCTCGACAACGCGGTGCGCTGGTTGCGCGATTTCCACATCGACGCGCTGCGCGTGGACGCGGTGCACGCCTTGGTCGACCGCACGGCCACCCACCTGCTGGCCGAGCTGTCGGTCGCCGTCGAGCGGCTGGCCACCCACGTGCGCAGGCCGCTGACGCTGATCGCGGAGAGCGATCTCAACGACCCGAAGCTGATCACCCCGCGTGCGGCAGGCGGCTACGGCCTGACCGCGCAGTGGAACGACGACCTGCACCACGCCGTGCACACCGCCGTCTCCGGTGAGCGGCAGGGCTATTACGCCGACTTCGGCTCGCTGCGCTGCCTGGCCCGCACCCTGAAGCACGGGTTCTTCCACGCCGCAACGTATTCCAGCTTCCGGGGCCGCACGCACGGCAGGCCGATCGATCGCGGCCTGATCCCGGGCAGCGCCCTGCTGGCCTACACCTGCGACCACGATCAGATCGGCAACCGGGCGCTCGGTGACCGCCCCAGCGCCTACCTGACCGACGGCCAGCTCGCGATCAAAGCCGCCCTCGTCCTGTGTGGCCCGTTCACACCGATGCTGTTCATGGGGGAGGAGTGGGGGGCGCGCGCGCCGTTCCAGTTCTTCACCTCACACACCGACCCAGAAATCGCCGCCGCCACCGCATCCGGGCGCAAGAAGGAGTTCGCCGCACACGGCTGGCCCGCAGGCGAGGTGCCCGACCCGCAGGACGTGAAGACGTTCCTGCGCTCCAAGCTGGACTGGACCGAAGCCGACGAGCCGGAGCACGCCCGGCTGCTGTCCTGCTATCGCGCCCTGCTCGCCCTGCGCCGTGACCGGCCGGAGCTCAGCGACCCCTGGCTGACCCACGTTTCGGTGGACTACGACGAGGCCGCGCGATGGATCGTCGTGCGCCGGGGCACGCTGGCCCTGATGTGCAACCTCGGCGAGGACCAGGTCGCGATCCCGATCGCGGGCCTCCCGCTGCTGTCCTGGGATTCCCCGACGATCGGCCCTTCCGCCACAACCGTTCCCGGCCACTCCTTCACCCTGCTGGAAACCGCGCTGCCCGGCCCGCGCCGATAGCGTGGAATCCCAGCTCCGGGCCGCTTTTCGGGCGGTTCCGGGATAGCGGGCGTACCACTGTCCGAGACAGGTACTTTGCCGGAATCGTCCCATGCCATTACCGTGGAGAGATGAGCAACGTCGCTTCCGGGGACCTCGCGGTTCTTCCCCCGGGGATGGGTGGCAGCGCCGCCGCCGAATTCGCACCGTTCGTGCGTGCTTTCGCACGGGCATTCGGCACTCGCCGGGGTGCGGGCGCGGCGTTCACGCTGCACCGGCACGGAGAGCCGCTGGTCGACATCTGGGTCGGTTCCGCTGGTGACGCTCCGTGGACCAGAGACACCGGCACGATCATCTTCTCGGCCACCAAGGGGATCGCCGCCACCGTCGTGCATCGTCTCGCCGACCGCGGGTTGCTCGACTATTCCGCCCCCGTCGCGGAGTACTGGCCGGAATTCGGCGCCAACGGCAAGCGCAAGATCACCGTCCGCCAGATGCTCACCCACCGGGCGGGACTGTCCGCGCTGGCCCCCCTCGCCACCGGCGGACTGGCCGACGTGCTGGATCACGAGCTGATGGAGCAGCGCCTGGCCGCGGCGAAGCCCGACCGCCTGCTCGGCGTGCCCACCTACCACGCGCTCACCTTCGGCTGGCTGGTCGGCGGCTTGGCCCGCGCGATCACCGGCACGAGCCTGGCCGAACTGTTCCAAACCGAGGTCGCCGAGCCGCTCGGTATCGACGGCCTGCATCTGGGCAAGCCACCGGCCGACGCGGCGATCACCTACGCGCCGCTCGCGGGCACCCAGCTGAGCATGCTCGGAAAGCCGCTGGGGGCCGCGGTTCTCGGCCGTAGCCACCGGATTCCCGGCGCGCTCGGGGCCGCCACCCGCTGCCTGTTCCTGCCCGGTCTGGAAGCCATTCTCGAGGGCGCCAGCCCGCCGATCCTGGAGACCGAACTCGGCGCGGGCAACGGTGTGTGCACCGCGCCCGCGCTGGCCACGATGTACGGCGCGCTCGCAGGCGACGGCACCGTGGCGGGCGGCAGGTACCTCGGCCGCCGCACCATCAAGGCGCTGCGCCGGGTCGAGACCTATCAGCCCGACCGCGCGCTGTTCTACCTGCCGATGATGTGGCGGCTGGGCTACCACTCGCTGCCTGCGCCGGGCGCCCACGCCGGGTTCGGGCACATCGGCCTCGGCGGTTCCTTCGGCTGGGCCGAACCCCGGCTGGGCCTGTCGGTCGGCTTCGTGCACAACCGGTTGTCCGCCGCGCAGATCGGCTACGACCAGACGGCGGCATTCTGGCTGTTGCCGCTCATGATGAACTGCCTGCGCGCTTCCCGCCGCCGCATACCGGCGGCGGAAACGCCCAAGGCGGCCTGACCCGGCGGCGGTCCGGCCGAGCTGGAGTCGACCCACCGAGGATGCGGCTCAGGCCGGGTCGATCCGCCGAGGACGCGGCTGAGGTGGGGCCGACCCGCCGAGGACGCGGTTCAGGCCGGGTCGACCCGCCTGACATCCCCGCTCGGGTCGGCTCGAACCGCTGGACAATTCGCTCAGGTCAGGTAGCGGTAGGCCGGAGAATCGGGCTCGAGGCGCTCGCACTGGATCGGGGAATGGTGCATCCGCTCCAGCAGCGGCCCCAGGCCGTCGGGGGCGCCGAGTTCGATGCCGACCAGCGCCGCGCCCGTCTCCCGGTTGTTGCGCTTGACGTACTCGAACAGGGTGATGTCGTCCTCGGGGCCGAGCACCTCGTTGAGGAAACGGCGCAACGCGCCGGGCTCCTGCGGGAAATCCACCAGGAAGTAGTGCTTGAGGCCGCTGTGCACCAGCGAGCGCTCGATGATCTCGCCGTAGCGGGACACGTCGTTGTTGCCGCCGGACACCAGGCACACCACCGTCGAGCCCGGCTCCACGCTGATCTCCGCCAGCGCCGTCGTGGTGAGCGCGCCGGCGGGCTCGGCGATGATGCCCTCGTTCTGGTACAGATCGAGCATGGTGGTGCAGATCGCGCCCTCGTCGACCTGCATCATCTGGAAAGCGCCCGCGCCCCTGGGCGATTCGGTGACGGTCAGCAGCGGCAGCGAGGCGTGCGAGACCACTCGCCCGCCGAATCCGGCCACCGCGGCGTACGGCACGGCGCCGACCCGGCGCACCGCGGCGCCGTCCACGAAGGGGTCGATCTCCGGCAGCGTGACCGGACCGCCCGCCACCAGGGCCGCCGTCATGGAGGCCGCGCCCGCGGGCTCCACGCCCAGGATGGCGGTGCGCGGGGAACGCGCCCGCAGGTAGGTGCCGATACCGGCCAGGCAGCCGCCGCCGCCCACCGGCACGATCACCAGGTCCGGCGGGCCGTCCAATTGCTCGAGGATCTCCGCGGCGATGGTGCCCTGACCGGCGGCGGTGCGCGCGTCGTCGAACGGCGGCACCATGGTCGCGCCGGTGCGCTCCACGTCGGCGGCGGCGGCCGTGGCGGCGGCGTCGTAGGTCTCGCCGACGGCAATCAACTCGACGAACTCGCCGCCGTGTACCCGGATGCGGTCGCGCTTCTGCTTCGGTGTCGTGGTCGGGACGTAGATGCGGCCCTTGATCCCCATCGTCTGACAGGCGAACGCGACGCCTTGGGCGTGGTTGCCCGCGCTGGCCGCGACCACGCCCGCGGCGCGTTCGGCCTCGGTCAGCTGGATCACCAGGTTGTAGGCGCCGCGCAGCTTGTAGGAGCGGACCGCGCTGAGGTCTTCGCGTTTCAGATAGACGGTCGCCCCGGTGAGCTTGGACAGCCGCTCGCTGTGCTGGAGCGGGGTCGGATCGATGACGTCGGCAATTCGCTTGGCGGCAGCATCGATCTCGTCCGCGGTGAGCGCGGGGCGAGAAGCGGACAATGCGTCGAGGACATCAAGCGGATTGGACACCCCAATCATGGTGCCACCCGCCGCGGCGGTGACCTGCGGCGGGTGGCCATGACACGCTGGGCGACCTGCGTAGGAACTACCTGGGCGTGAGGACGAAGACGGGGATCTGACGGTCGGTCTTGGTTTGGTAGTTCGCATAGTCCGGCCACACCTCGACCGCGCGCTCCCACCACTGCGCCTTCTCCTCACCGAAGACCTCGCGCGCGGTGTAGTCCTTCTTCACCGTGCCGTCGCGCAACTCCACGTGCGGTTCGGCCTTGATGTTGTAGTACCAGACGGGGTGCTTCGGCGCGCCGCCCAAGGAGGCGACCACGGCGTACTCGCCGTTGTGCTCGACTCGCATCAGCGGCGTCTTGCGCAGCTTGCCGCTCTTCGCGCCCTTGGTGGTGAGCAGGATGATGGGCTTGCCCTGCAAGGTCGCGCCCTCGGTGCCGCCGGAGTTCTCGTACTTCTCGGCTTGCTCGCGGGCCCAGTCGGATGTGCTCGGTTCGTATTCACCTGTCAGTGGCATGACTGCCGCAACACCGCGGCGAATCGGTGTGTTCCCTGCGACAAAAAGTTCGCTGGCCCGAACTTCTTGTTCCGACTACCCTGAGGAGATGGCGGTCGTTCACTCTTCGGCGCGCGGCACCACGATCGACATCGCCGGTAGCGCGTGGCCGGCCTACAAGCTCGACGCACTCGTCGTCGGGCTGGCGACCTGCCTCGTCCTGGTCCTGATCACGGGCTCGCCGCAGGTCGCGGTGCTGGCGGCGGCAGCGCTCGCGGCGGCGCGGTGGCTGATCGGCATGGCGCTCGCGGGTCCGGGCGAGCTGCCCGGCGACACGCCGTAGCTCCCCCGCATTAACGCTTTCCCGTCCCACGCGATGAATTCGAGTAGTGGAATACGCGGGTTTCGGTGGGACAGCAGCGGGAGGATCAGCGCATGAAACGTCTCGTTGTATGTTGCGACGGCACCTGGAAGGCCGAATCGAGCAGCACGGTGTCGAACATCGTCAAGATCGCGCAGACGATCCGCTTCGACGCGCCGGGCCCGGCGGGGGAGACGATCCAGCAGTGGGTCACCTACGTCTCCGGCCCGGGCGCCCGCGGTTTCCTCAGCGATCGCCTTCTGGGCGGCGCCTTCGGACTCGGACTCGAGGCGAACCTGTCGTCCGCCTACTGGCATCTCGCCCTGAACTGGGAAAAGGGCGACGAGATCTACATCTTCGGCTTCAGTCGCGGCGCCTTCACCGCGCGCAGCCTGGCGGGTCTGATCAGCCGGATCGGGATCATGACCCCGGAGGCGATGATCGCGGGCAAGTACCCGGATGCCTTGCGCATCTATCGGCAGCGCCCGCCCGCGCCGACGCCCGAGGACCCGGATCCGGCCGAGCCGGAGGAATGGCAGGAGTTCCGCCGGAAGAATTGCCGGCGAGCGAAGATCGACTTCCTCGGCGTGTTCGACACCGTCGGCGCGCTGGGCGTCCCCGGCGTCACCTCGCTGCGGCACCGCTTCCACGACGTCAAGCTCTCCCGCCACGTGCACTGCGCCCGCCAGGCGCTGGCCATCGATGAACGGCGGCGCAACTTCGAACCGTCCCTGTGGGAGGTGCCGGTCGAACCGACTGTGAAGTACCGGCGCGGTTTCGAGCGGGTCAAGCAGGTGTGGTTCCCTGGCGTGCACACCGACATCGGCGGCGGCTACGCCGAATGCGGCCTGTCCGACGCGACGTTGCAGTGGATGGTCCGGGAGGCGGAGTCGGTCGGGCTGGCCTTCGACCGGGACCGGCTGGACGCGCTGTCCAAGCGCTGCGACACCACCAAGGGCGATCACATGCGGCTGCACGATTCGCTGAGCATCGGCTACCGCGTCCTGAATCTGGTGCGCACCCTGCGCAATCCGCGCAGCCGCCGCTTCCACTGGGATTCCTGGCGGCGGATCGCCACGCCCACCGATCAGGGCGTCCGGCTGTCGGTCAGCACGCAGGACGCGCTGGACTACCAGCCCGCGAACCTGCGCCGCTGGCGCGAAGAGCTGGGCGGCGTGATCCCGGAGAAGACCTTCGAGCAGGTGCGCGGCGATTTCGCGAAGGAACTCGAGCGGGTTCCCGCGGTGCCCGACGCGCCCCCGCTCGAGCTCTCAGCGCACCAGTAGCGCGACGGGCAGCCTGGCGAACATCTTCTCCAGCCTGGCCCGGCCCTGGAAGGTGTGGCCGGTCAACCGGTCGGTCCAGCTGCCCGCGGGCAGGTCGAGGAACGTATCGCCCCATCCCGTCTCGGCCAGGCTCACGCTGTGCCGGGTGGCGGCGACGATGACCTCGGGCGGCTCACCGGTGCGGCCGCGGGCATACGACACCACCTTGGCCGCGTGGTCGCCGGTGGCGAACAGCGGCCGGTAGGTGCCGCCGACGAAGCAATCGGGACGTTCGCGGCGCAACCACAGCGCGTAGGCGACGATCCACATCTTCGCCGCACCGGTGGTGTCCAGCGCAGGTGTGCCGGTGAGCGACTGGAGCATGCCCGCGCGGGCGGCGAAGTCCACCGGCCTGCGGTTGTCCGGGTCGACGAGGGAGTCCTCCCACAGCTCACAGCCCTGGTAGACGTCCGGGATGCCCGGTCCGCACAGTTGCAGCAGTTTCTGCGACAGCGAGTCCGACCAGGCGTGCGGGGCCAGCTCGTGCACCAGGTCACCCAGTTCGGAGCCCACCGGCCCGTCGATCACGACGTCCAGCCACGCGTGCACGGCGGACTCGAACTCGGCGTCCGGCTCCTCCCAGGAGGTCTTGGTGTTCGCCTCCCTGATCGCTTTCTCGGCGAACGCGTGCAGGCGTTCGCGCAGGCCGGGCACCGAGGCGGCGGGTCTGCCGTCCGCGGGCCACACCCCGAACATGTTCTGTAGCAGGAACAGCGCCGTCGCGCCGTCCGGCGCCGGAGCGGTCTCCAGCCAGGCGTCGACATTGCGCGCCCAGGTCTCCGCGGCCTGGGACAGGACGCCGATACGGGCGCGCACGTCCTCGCCGCGTTTGGTGTCGTGCGTGGACAGTGTGGTCAAGGTCGCGGGCCACAGCTGCGCGCGCTGGCTGTTGGACAGGTGGAACTCGTTGAGCGAGTGACCGAAACGCGCCGGGTTGCCGCCGACCTCTTGCAACGAGACCAGCCGCGCGGCCTGATAGAACATGGTGTCCTCGACCGCCTTCGCGGTCACCGCCCCGCAGACCTGGCTGAAGCGCACCGCCGCGGCCCCGTCGGCGGCCAGCGCCGCGACCAGGACCGCCAGCGGCGCGGTGAGCTCGCTGTTGCGCTTCTCCACCTCGGCGATCACCGCGCCCGCCATCCCGGCCAGCGGCGCGTAGTCGGCCCGGTACACCGGCATGAACGCCAGCACCTCGATGGTGGCGTTGGTCAGCGCCATGGTGTCGAAGCTCTCGGCATTCGCATCCTGTTTGATGGCGGCCACCAGCCGCCGGATCTCCGGCGTCAGGATGGTCTCCGCGACCGCTCGCTTGATCCGGTGCTCGGTCTCGCCGATCCAGGCCCGGTCGCTGCCGTGCCCGGCGACCCGGCGCGACAGTTCGGTGAGCGCGTGTTCCCCGCGCGGATCGATCAGCACGCCGCCGAAATCGGCCAGCGCCTCGTAGCCGGTGGTGCCGTCGATCGGCAGCGTCGCGTCCAACGGCTCGCGGTTGGCCAGGATCTTCTCCACCAGCAGCAACCGGTGCGGGCCGATCAGCCTGCGCAGCCTGGTCAGGTAGCTTGCCGGATCGGCCAGACCGTCCGGATGGTCGATGCGCACGCCGTCGATCAAGTCGTGCTCGCACCACGCGGCGAGTTCCCGGTGGGTGACCTCGAAGACCTCGGGGTTCTCCTGCCGGATCGCGGCCAGGCTGCTGACCGCGAAGAACCGCCGGTAGGTGCACAGCCCGGCCTTCCAGCTCACCAGGCGGTAGTGCTGCTTGTCGTGGATACGCAGGGCGTTGTCGCCGTCGGTGCCCGGCGCGATCGGGAAACGCAGATCGTGCAGCGCGAGCATGGGTTCGGCGCCGGAGCGGTCCACGGTCAAGGCGGCCGGATCGTTCTCGCTCTGCAACACCGGCAGCGCCAGCCGTCCGCCCGCGCCGTTGCCGGGACTCCAGTCGATGTCGAAGTACGGCGCGAACCTGGACTCTCGACCGTTCCGCAGGACGTCCCACCACCAGGCGTTCTGTCGCGGATCGGCCACACCGACGTGATTGGGCACCAGGTCCACGATCAGTCCCATGCCGCGGCTGCGCACCTCGTCGGCGAGGGCCTTGAGCCCGGTCGGCCCGCCAAGGGCGGCGGAGACCGTGGTCGGGTCGGTGACGTCGTAGCCGTGCGTCGAGCCGTTCGTGGCGGTCAGGATCGGCGACAGGTAGAGGTGCGAAATGCCCAGCTGCTGGAGGTATTCCGCGATGGCGCGCGCTTCGGCGAAGGTCAGTGCGTCCGGTCGTAGCTGGAGCCGGTAGGCGCTGCGGATCGTCGTCTGGCGAGCGGGCTTGCGGCGCAGCGATACCGGGTCGGTCACGTGCATCTCGGTGGAATCGGGTGGGTTCATCGGCATTCTGGTCAGGCGGCCTGGCGGAGGACGAGGAGACAGCGAGCTTCGACGGTGACGGTCGCGCCACCGGGGTACCCGGCGTCGGCCAGGCCGGTCGGCGTCGAGCAATCCAGTGCCACCGACCATTCCCCGCCGTCGCCGGTGTGGGGTAGCACGAAGTCGATAGCCTCGTCGTGGGCGTTGAAACACAGCAGGAACGAGTCATCGGTGATCCGTTCGCCGCGGGGGCCCGGCTCGGGAATCGCCTCGCCGTTGAGGTAGACCGCCAGCGACTTGCCGAAGCCGCTGTCCCAGTCCGCTTCGGTCATCTCCTCGCCGGAGGGGGTGAGCCAGGCGATGTCGCGGGCGTCGCCCGCCGAACGGGTCGGGCCGCCCGCCAGGAAGCGGCGGCGCCGGAAGACCGGGTGCTCGGTGCGCAACGCGATCACCGCGCGGGTGAATTCGAGCAGCTCGGCGTTCTTCTCCCGCAGCGACCAGTCCATCCAGGCCAGCGGCGAGTCCTGGCAGTAGACGTTGTTGTTGCCGTGCTGGGTGCGGCCCATCTCGTCGCCGTGCGCGAGCATCGGCACACCCTGGCTGAGCATCAGCGTCGCGAGCAGGTTGCGGCTCTGCCTGGCGCGCAGGGCGAGGATGTCCGGATCGTCGGTCGGCCCTTCGGCGCCGCAGTTCCACGAGCGGTTCCAGCTCTCGCCGTCACGGTTGTCCTCGCCGTTGGCCTCGTTGTGTTTCTCGTTGTAGGACACCAGGTCGTGCAACGTGAATCCGTCGTGCGCGGTGACGAAGTTGATGCTCGCGCTCGGCCTGCGGCCGGTGGCCTCGTAGAGGTCCGAGGAGCCGGTGAGCCGAGAGGCGAACTCGCCCAGCGTCGCCGGTTCGCCGCGCCAGTAGTCGCGCACGGTGTCGCGGAACTTGCCGTTCCATTCCGTCCACAGGCCGGGAAAATTGCCGACCTGGTAGCCGCCCTCGCCGACATCCCACGGTTCGGCGATGAGCTTGACCTGGCTCACCACCGGATCCTGCTGCACCAGGTCGAAGAAGGTCGAGAGCCGGTCCACGTCGTGCAGCTCCCGCGCCAGCGTCGCGGCCAGATCGAAGCGGAAGCCGTCGACGTGCATCTCCAGGACCCAGTAGCGCAGCGAGTCCATGATCAGCTGCAAGGTGTGCGGGTGGCGCACGTTGAGGCTGTTGCCGGTGCCCGTGTAATCCATGTAGTGCGAGGGATCGTCGTCGACCAGGCGGTAATAGGCGGCGTTGTCGATGCCGCGGAAGCCGATCGTGGGACCGCGATGGTTGCCCTCGGCGGTGTGGTTGTAGACCACGTCGAGGATCACCTCGATGCCCTCGGCGTGCAGTGCGCGCACCATCGCCTTGAACTCGGTGACCGCCGACCCGGCGCGGTCCATCGCCGCGTACCCGTTGTGCGGCGCGAGGTAGCCGAAGCTGTTGTAGCCCCAGTAATTGCGCAGTCCCTGGTCCAAGAGCACACGGTCGTGCAGGAACTGGTGCACCGGCATCAGCTCGATCGCGGTGACGCCCAACCCCTTCAAGTGATCCACGATCGCGGGGTGCGCGATGCCCGAGTAGGTGCCGCGCAATTCCTCCGGCACATCGGGATGGGTCATCGTCATGCCTTTGACGTGCGCCTCGTAGATCACGGTCTCGTGGTACGGACGGTTGGGCGCGCGGTCGGCGCCCCAGTCGAAGTACGGGTTGATCACCACGCCGGTCATGGTGTGGCCGAGCGAGTCCAGTCCGTAGGTGTAGAGCGAGGGATCATCGTCGAAGTCGCCGTCGAACGCCTTGCCGTACGGATCGAGCAGCAACTTGCTCGGGTCGCAGCGCAAGCCGCGGTCGGGGTCGTAGGGGCCGTGTACCCGGAATCCGTAGCGCTGACCGGGATCGATCGCGGGAAGGTAGGCATGCCAGACATAGCCGTCGACCTCGTCGAGCGCGATCCGCGTCTCGGCGCCGTCCCCGTCGATCAGACAGAGTTCGACCGCGTCGGCAACCTCCGAGAACACCGAGAAATTGGTGCCCGCGCCGTCGTAGGTGGCCCCGAGGGGATAGGCGGTGCCGGGCCAGACACCCAGTGGGGTCGCGTCGCCGGGCGCTGCGTCGGGCTGAGCCATGGCAACGACAGTAGCGCCAGCGGGGCATTCCGCAGTGCGGGTGGTTCCGGCCGACCGGATCAGGGCAGGTCGGAGGCGTTTTCCGGCCGGCGGCGGCAGTAGTAGCCGGGAAGTGCCGCGACGAACGGGAGACCGCCGGGCGAGCTGCCCGGCGGGCGCGTCAGTCCCCGGGCGTGAGCGCCCGCCGCCAGGTCTGGCCGACCAGGTCGTGACCCCAGCTGTGATGCGGGCTCTGGTCGACGAGCTCGAAGCCCGCCCGTTGGTAGACGTGCCGCGCCGCGGTGAGCACGTCGTTGGTCCACAGCACGATCTCGCGGTACCCCGCCGCGGTGGCGAAGCGCAGGCACTCGCCGACGAGCGCCGAACCGACGCCGAGGCCGCGGGCGGTGGGCTCCACCAGCAGCAACCGCAGCCGCGCGGTGCTGTCGTCCTCTCGAACGCAGAAGACGCTGCCCACCGGGTGGCCGTCCGCTTCCGCGATCCAGGCGCGCTCGCGCCGCTCGTCGCGGGAAGCCAGGTAATCGGCCACGATGCGCACGATCAGTTCCTCGTAGGTCGCGTCCCAGCCGTATTCGTTCGCGTAGAGCTCCGCATGGCGCTGGATGACCCAGCCGTAATCGCCCGAGCGCGGGCCTCGCAGCGAGAAGGCGGGCGCGGCGGTGGGCCGGTCCAGAATCCGCTGGATGGTTCGCATCGCCGTGATCAGCCGGGTCCGATTCGCTTGCGGCTGCCCGTCGAGCAGCGCGCCGACTTCGTCGCTGGAGCGTTGATCGAGCGTCGCGAAGACCTCCCTGCCCCGGTCGGTCAGCCGCACCTCCTGGCGGCGGCCGTCGGTGCCGGAGCGATTGCGCCGCACGAGACCGGACTGTTCGAACCGGGCCAGGATGCGGCTGAGGTAGCCGGCGTCGAGGTCGAGCGCGCGCCGCAGCGCGACCACTTCGGTCGCGTCGGCTGCCGCCAGTTCGAACAGGATTCGCGCCTCGGTCAGCGAGTACCGGCTGTCGTGCAGTCCCTCGCCCAGTACGCCGATCACCCGGGTGTAGTGGCGGTTGAACTCGCGGACGGCGGCGATGTCGGCGGCGGTCACGTCGGCTCCAATCTTTGACTGAGTCAAAGAATATCGCGGGGCGGCCCGCTGGGTCGGGAAACGGCCGGACTGCGCCGACCTGCCCGAGGGAGCCAACCGGCTCGGGTGCTAACTTGAACGGCGTTCAAGACGCCCCGGACGGCCGGGGCCGTGACGCGAGGATTCCTGTGGCACTGACCCCCGACGAGATCACCGCACTCGACGCCGAACACGTCTGGCATCCCTACGGTGGTTTCCCGGCGACGACCGAACCGCTGGTGGTGACCGCCGCCGCGGGCACCAGGCTGACCTTGGCCGACGGCCGCGAGCTGGTCGACGGCATGAGTTCCTGGTGGGCCGCCATCCACGGTTACCGGCATCCGGTGCTCGACGCCGCGCTGGTCGACCAGTCGCGGCGGATGAGTCACGTGATGTTCGGCGGGCTCACCCACGAGCCCGCGGCCCGGCTGGCCGAACTGCTGGTCGAATCGACACCGGCCGGGCTGGACAAAGTGTTCCTGTGCGACTCCGGCTCGGTGTCGGTCGAGGTCGCCGTGAAGATGTGCCTGCAGTACTGGCGCTCGCTGGGCAAGCCGGAGAAGCGGCGGCTGCTCACCTGGCGCGGCGGGTACCACGGCGACACGTTCACGCCGATGAGTGTGTGCGACCCCGAGGGCGGCATGCACTCGCTGTGGAGCGACATCCTGGTGAACCAGGTGTTCGCGCCGGTGCCGCCGAGCGAGTACCGGCCGGAGTACGCGGCGGAACTGGAGCGCCTGATCGCCGCGCACGCGGGCGAACTCGCGGCGGTCGTCGTGGAGCCGCTCGTCCAGGGGGCAGGCGGGATGCGCTGGCACCACCCCGGCTATCTCACCGACCTGCGCAGGCTGTGCGACGAACACGGCGTGCTGCTGGTCTTCGATGAGATCGCGACCGGATTCGGCCGCACCGGAACGCTGTTCGCGGCCGACGTGGCGGGCGTGAGCCCGGATGTGATGTGCGTCGGCAAAGCGCTGACCGGCGGCTATCTCACCCTCGCCGCCGCGCTGTGCACCACGCGGATCGCCGAGACGATCAGCGCGGCGCACGGCGGGCTCATGCACGGTCCCACATTCATGGGCAACCCGCTGGCCTGCGCGGTCGCCGTCGCGTCGATCGAGTTGCTGCGCTCGCGCGACTGGCGCGGCGAGGTGGCCCGGATCGAGGCGGAGCTGGCGGCGGGCCTGGCTCCGGTGCGTGGCCTGCCCGGCGTGGTGGAGGCGCGGGTGCTCGGCGCGATCGGCGTGATCGAGCTGGACCGTCCGGTGGACATGCGCGCCGCGACCGACGCCGCGGTGGCCGCCGGGGTGTGGCTGCGTCCGTTCCGCAACCTGGTGTACACCATGCCGCCATTCATCAGCACCTCCGGCGACATCGCGACGATCACCGCCGGGATGCGCGCCGCGGTGGCCGCGCAGACCGCTCGGTGACCGGTCAGGCGATCCACGGCGGGACGATCGTGCCGTCGCCGTCCGGTGTCCCGGCCCGGGCGCCCGCCGGTGCGGTGACGATGGCGGTGAAGCCGTTCCCGGTGCGCACCTGCCGCAGGACGTTCGCCGGGAGGATCACGGTATCGCCCTCGGCGGCAGTGAGTTCCGTGCCGTCGAGCACGATGTCGACGTGTCCGGCGAGGACGGTCCAGATCTGTTCGGCGTCGATGAAGTGCAGCGGTCCGGCCGTGTCCGCGGGTACCTCGACCCGCCACAGCGCGAGCCCGGAGCCGCCCTGGGTGGGGGAGGCGAGTGTGGTCATGACGCCGCCCGGGGTTTCGGTGCGGCGGGTGTCGGAGTGTCGGATGACGGTCATCGGGCTACCACCTAAGATGGACAATATGGTTGTCCATATAGTCAACGAGGTTGTCCATCATGTCAAGTGACGCGGGTGGTTACGAGTTGCCGCTGCGCATGCTGCTGGGCTTCCGCGCCGTGATCGACGAGGTGCACGCCGAACTGGCCGAGCACGGGCATGCCGAGTTGCGGCCGTTGCACGGCTTCGTCTTCCAGGCGGTCGGCCGCGCGGGCGGGCCCTACGGTTGCGCGGCCGCGGATCTCGGGCGCGCGCTCGGCGTCTCGAAACAAGCCGCGGGCAAGCACATCGAGACGCTCGAGCGGCTGGGCTACCTGCGCCGTGGGCACGATCCGACCGACGCGCGCCGCAAGGTCTACACGCTGACCGAACGCGCCGAGGACGTCTTGGCCCGATCGGCGCGCGCCTTCGACCGGATCCACGACCGCTGGGCGAACCTGCTCGGCGCGCACCGGCTGGCCGAGTTGGAACGCGATCTGCGCTTGCTGACGCCCGGCGAGGTGTTCCGGCTCGATACGCCGAATTGGTTCACCGGTCCGTGAGCCGGTCGTGCGGGGTGCCGGGGATCTCCGGACGATCGCTGTCCGACACCATCTCCCACACCCGGAAGATGCAGTGGTAATCGTCCGACCAGCCACGAACCATCAGCAAGTAGGTGTCGCCGTCGCGCAGGACGATGCGGCGGCCGCGCAGTTTGGGATGTTCGGGAGTGTAGGTGGGCAGCACGCCGGCCAGCTTCGCCAATGCCTGCGCGCGCGTGCCGACCACTTCGGTGAGGATCCGGGGTGACCAGCGCTTCTGCTCCCCCGAGCCCGTTGTTTCCTCGACGACTATCGCCCACCGCGGCATTCGGCCGTTTTCCTCCCCGGTGAAACTTCGCCACCGCAGGCCGGTGACAACCACCAACGTCGGCTCAACGGTACCAGCGGGCGGTGGGCAGGCGTCCTGAACAGCGTTCAAGTATGCTGCGGAGCTGTGACTACCGATCCGCTGAGCTGGTTGGACGAACGCGCGTCGGCGCGCGTGGCCGCGGGACTGCGCCGCGAGCTGCGCCCGCGCGCCGCGCAGGCGTCGTCGATCGATCTCGCCTCCAACGACTACCTGGGCCTGGTCCGCCACCCCGACGTGATCGAAGGCGCCATCGACGCGGTGCGCCGCTGGGGCGCGGGGGCGACCGGGTCGCGCCTGGTCACCGGCACCACCGCGGAGCACGAACTGCTGGAGACGGAGCTGGCCGAATTCGTCGGCGCCGAAGCGGGACTCGTGTTCGCCTCCGGGTACGCGGCCAACCTGGGCGCGGTCACCGCCCTCGCCGGGCGCGGCTCGCTCGTGATCTCCGACGCCGGTAGTCACGCCTCGCTGGTGGACGCGTGCAGGCTGTCGCGCGCCCGGGTGGAGATCGCGCCGCATCGCGACGTCGCGGCGGTGGACCGGCTGCTGTCGGAGCGCACCGAGGAACGCGCGCTGGTACTCACCGATTCGGTGTTCAGCGCCGACGGCGATCTCGCGCCACTGACCGAACTGCACCGGGTGACCAGGGCCAACGCGGCGGTGCTCGTGGTGGACGAGGCGCACGGCCTCGGCGTGCGCGGCGCGGGCGGACGCGGGCTGGTGCACGAGTGCGGGCTGGCCGGTGCGCCGGACCTGGTGATCACCGCCACGCTGTCGAAATCATTTGCCGCGCAGGGCGGTGTGGTGCTGGCCAGTGCGCGGGTGCGCGCCCACCTCATCGATGCCGCGCGCACGTTCATCTTCGACACCGGTCTCGCGCCCGCCGCTGTCGGCGCCGCGCGGGCCGCGCTGCGCCTGCTGCGCTCCGAACCGGAGCTGGCCGGTCGGGTGCTGGACCGCGCCGCCGACATCGCCCGGATCGCCGGGGTGCCCACGCCGCCGTCGGCGGTGGTGTCGGTCGTGCTCGGCCCGGCGCAGGTGGCCTTCGACGCCGCTCAGGCCTGCCGGGCGCGGGGGCTCGACGTGGGTTGCTTCCGTCCGCCGACGGTTCCGGAAGGCACGTCGCGACTGCGCCTGACCGCGCGCGCGAACCTCACCGCGGCCGAACTCGATGCCATCGCGGCGGTGCTCGGCGAGGTGCTGGCCGAGGCGCGAGAGGCGGTGCCCGCGTGACCGTCCTGCTGATCACCGGAACCTCCACCGACGTCGGCAAGACCGTCGTCACCGCGGCCGTCGCCGCCGTGGCGCGGGCAAGCGGTCGTTCGGTGGCGGTGTGCAAGCCGGGCCAGACCGGTGTCGCGGCAGGCGAACCGGGTGACCTCGCGGAGATCGAGCGGCTGTCGGGCGTCACCAGGACGGTCGAACTCGCCCGCTACCCCGACCCGCTGGCGCCCGACACCGCCGCCCGCCGCGCCGGGCTGCCGGAGCTGACGCTCGCCGACACCGCCGCCGCCGTCGACTCCCTGGCGGACGCCGACCTGGTCCTGGTCGAGGGCGCGGGCGGACTGCTGGTGCGCCTGGGCGATTTCACCTTGCTCGACCTCGCCCAGAAACTCGGCGCACCCGTCCTGCTGGTCACCGCCGCCGGGCTGGGCACGCTCAATCACACCGAACTGACCACCCGCGCACTGCAATCGGCGGGCGTGCGGTGCGCGGGCCTGGTGATCGGCTCCTGGCCCGCCGAACCGGACCTCGCCGCCGAGTGCAACCGCACCGATCTGCCCCGCGTCACCGGCGTCGACCTGGTGGGGTCGGTGCCGGAAGGCGCGGGCGGCTGGCAGCGCGCGCGATTCACCGCCGCCGCCGCGGGGTGGTTCGATCCCGCCTGGTCGCCTTTCCGCTGACGAGCCGGGCCGGTTGGTGACATACCTACGACGAACCCACCGGCACCGGCAAGACCACCGCGCACAGGGACACCATCACGGCCGTTTCGCACGGCTGGTCCCGTGCGAACAGTGAGGCAGATCATCTCGTGCGAACCGGTCGACCCTGCGGCGACCGGTGAGCAAAACCATCACCTGCTCGCCGCACGACCCCGAGGGGCGGCGCCGATGTCGAAGTCAGTGCACGCCGCTGTGGCCGGAAGCCGGCGCGCCCGAAGACGAAGACCCCTTCGGTGCGTCTCGTCGGGCAAACTCGCGGCCATGCCCGAGGTGGCACGCTGAGCGGTAGCGGGTGCGTGGCGGCCCTCCGCACCCGTGCCTACAGTGGGATGGATGTCGCCGATGGACGCCCGGCACCCGTCCACCGTCTCCGACTGGGACGACGCGCGACGCCGAGCTCGGCTGCGGGACACGAGCCTGGGGCACGGGTGGAAGACGTTGCGCCGTACCAAGGTGACGCTGCTTCGGGTGACCGCACTGTTGCTGGCCGGACTCGTGGTGTTCGCGCAGTACTGGAAGTACGACGTCGCGCCGGAACAAGCGCGACTGGCGCGCACCGAGCCCGCCATCCTGCCCGTCGCCCCGCCGGTGGACTCGCAGAACTGGGACACCGTCGTGGTGGACCTGGTCGGGCTCGGCGGGCTCGATGCCACCGACACCGCCGCCGCGCTGCCCGCGCTGCGCCGGATGGGCATGGTGTGGGCGATCCGCTACGACAACCAGGGCCTCGACACCAAGGTGATCGCCGACCTCATCGTGCGCGCCGCCGAACTGTCCGGCCTGCGCAACGTCGTGCTCGTCGGCCACAGCATGGGTGGCGTGATCGCGCTCGAGGTCGCCGAGCACATCCACCGCGACAGCGACCGCAGGCTGGCCGGGGTCATCCTGGACTGCACACCGGTGGACTTGAACGCCGTCCGTCCGGAGAGCCGCGGTCGCGGGGAGGACATGCTGCGCTGGATGGGCTGGTTGCCCGGCGCCCGGGAAAGCCGCGCCCTGCGGCTGGCCGTGGAGACCTATGCCCGCCGGGACCGTTTCCTCCACCGCGGCGACGGGCCGTTCGGGCTCGAGTTCGGCAAGCTCGGTGAGGTGCTGGCGGAAGTGACGCGGGACAAGATCGTCTCACGCGACGCCGCGAGCAACGGTCTGATCGAATCCCAGTTCACCGCGATCGTGGCCGGTGGCGCGACCGACGACTTGCGCACTCTGGCCCAGCCCGTGGCGGACAAGCCGCGACCCGCCATCGTCTTCATCCGGCCGCGCGACGCGAGCGCCGACCGCGTGGTCGACGTCGAGTACTCCCACCGGGCGCTGATCGAGCAATCCGGCGGCGTGGACGGCACGCTGCTGGTGGTACTCGCGCGAAACACCGGGCACGCCAACCCGATGCAGCGCCCACGGGAATACAACACGGTGATCGAGCAGCAGATCCTGCCGTTCCTGCAGCGCTACCAGCAGCAGGTCCGGTCGACGATGGTGGCCGCGCCGCCGCGCTGAGGGGTTCGAACCAGGCTGAGACAAACCGTATCCCGGCCGGTTTACCCTTGCTGTAATTCGCCTATGTTCCGACCAAGTACGTTCCGGTCCGGCCGCCGCGGCCGCACGACCGCCGCATTGCTCGCCGTGGCAACCGTTGCGACACTCGGACTCACCGGCTGCGCGAAGGACGACGAGCCGGTCGGTCCCACCGCCGACGGACCACTGCCCACCGAGGTTCCCGCCGGGACCGCCCTCGTGGTCGCCGACCAGTCCGAGCGCCTGCAGTCCGTGCTGCGCATCTCCGGCGAACTCGACAAGCTCCCGTTCAAGGTGGAGTTCGCCAACTTCGTCGGTGGCCCCGCCATCCTGGAGGCGTTCCGCGCGGGCGCCGCCGACGTCGCGCAGGTCGGCGACGTCCCGCCGATCCACGCACTGGTGGCGGGGCAGGACGTGCCGATCGTCGCGTCCTACCAGACCAGCACCACCGCCTTGAAACTCGCGGTGGCGCCGGGCAAGTCGGTGCCGAAGCTCACCGATCTGAAGGGCAAGAAGATCGCCTACGCCGAGGGCACGGCCCAGCAGGCCGCCGTGCTGCGCGCCATCGACAAGGCCGGGCTCACCACCTCCGACGTGCAGCTGATCCGGCTGCAACTGGCCGAGTTCCCCGATGCGGTGCGCACCGGCCAGGTGGATGTCGCGCCGCTGATCGAGCCGAACGTCACCCGGTTCCTGCGCACACCGGGCGCCGCGCTGGTCCCCGACTCCGAGACCGCGGGCATCTACGGCGGCCTCGCCTACCTGTATGCCCGCCGCGCCGTCGTGCGGGACCCGGCGAAGGCGGCCGCCACCCGCGCGTTGGTCGGTGCGTTCGTCCGGGCCTACCAGTGGGCCAACACCCACCCGGAGGAGTGGGCGCGCCGGTACTACGTGGAGAACCAGAAGGTGAGCACCGACGACGCCAAGCGCATCGTGGACTCACTGGGCACCTATGTCTTCCCGCATCTGGACCAGCAGCTCGTCGACCGTCAGCAGTCCACCATCGACGCCATCGCCAAGGCGGGCGAACTGCCCAAGAAGGTGCGGGCGGCCGACGGTTTCGACCTGCGCTTCGACGCCGCGATCACCCAGGCGGTCAGCGAGAGCGGCGCGTCGTTCGAACCGACGGCGCGCTGATGGCCACCCTGGACGCCGCGGTGCTGCGCCGCATCGGCCTCGGCCGCTCCGCGCAGCCGGTACTGGCGAAACGCAAACCGGCCCGGCCGCGCCTCGGGCCGGGCCGCCCGATCCCGTTCGGTATCGCGATAGGACCCGTGCTCCTGGTCGCCGCGTGGGTGACCGGTTCCGCGACGGGCACGTTGGATCCGGAAACCCTGCCCGCACCGTGGACGGTCGCCGAGACCGCCGGTGACCTGATCGCCGACGGCCGGCTACAGAGCAATCTGCTGACCTCCGTGCAGCGCGCCGCGATCGGGCTCGGGCTCGGCGTGGCGATCGGCCTGGTGCTGGCGCTGCTGGCCGGGCTGAGCCGCGTCGGTGAAGCGTTGGTGGACGGGCCGATCCAGATCAAGCGCGCCATTCCCACCCTGGCGCTGATCCCCCTGTTCATCGTGTGGTTCGGCATCGGCGAGGAGATGAAGCTGGTGGTGATCACCACCAGCGTGGCGATCCCGATCTACCTGAACACCCACGCGCACCTGCGCAGCGTCGACGCCAGGTACGTGGAGCTCGCCCAGACGGTGGGGCTGTCGCGGTGGGGATTCGTCCGGCGGATCGCGCTGCCCGGATCGCTGCCCGGCTTCTTCACCGGCCTGCGGCTGGCCGTCACCATCTCGTGGCTGGCGCTGGTCGTGGTGGAACAGGTCAACGCCACCAGCGGCATCGGCTATCTGATGACCCAGGCCCGCACCTACGGCCAGATCGACATCATCGTCGTCGGCCTGGTGATCTACGGCCTGCTCGGCCTGTTCGGCGACATCCTGGTGCGCGCGGCGGAAAGGAAGGCGCTGTCATGGCGGCAGACACTCGGGGACTGAACGTCGTGCGCGCCCGGCGGCTGCGCCGTGGCTTCGGCGACCGTGTGGTGCTGCGCGACCTCGATATCGACATCGCCCGCGGCGAGTTCGTCGCACTGCTCGGCCGCAGCGGGTCGGGCAAGAGCACCTTGCTGCGTGCGCTGGCCGAATTGGACTACGACGTGCCCGGATCCGGCGAGCTGAGCGTGCCCACCGAGCGTTCCGTGGTGTTCCAGGACTCCCGGTTGCTGCCCTGGACGCGCGTGCTGGACAACGTGACCCTCGGTCTCGGTGGTTCGGACGCGGCCGGTCGTGGTCGTGCGGCGCTGGCCGAAGTCGGGCTCGCCGGCCGGGAGAGAGCCTGGCCCAAGGAGCTGTCCGGCGGCGAGCAACAGCGCGTGGCCCTGGCGCGTTCGCTGGTGCGCGAACCCGAACTCCTGCTGGCGGACGAGCCGTTCGGCGCGCTGGACGCGCTCACCCGGATCAAGATGCACGCGCTGCTGCAAGACCTGTGCGCGAAGCACCGGCCCGCCGTCCTGCTGGTCACCCATGACGTGGACGAGGCGGTGCTGCTCGCCGACCGCGTCCTGGTGCTCGACGACGGGCGCATCGCGGTGGACCAGCGCATCGACCTGGAACGTCCACGCCGCCACGGCGATCCCGCGTTCCTGCGACACCGATCCTTGCTGCTGGCCAGCCTGGGCGTCGACGTCGCGAACACACCTACCGACGAGAAGAAAGCCTCATGACGACCGCACCGCGCCAACTCAGCCTCAACGCCTTCATCTACCCCTCCGGCCACCACGAGGCCGCCTGGCGCCATCCGTGGAGCAGCCCCGAGCGGATCTACGACGTCGCCTACTACCAAGAGATCGGCCGCACCGCCGAAGCGGCGAAGCTGGACGCGGTGTTCTTCGCCGACGGTCCCGCGCTGCGCACCAACGTTCGGCACAACGCGGCCTCCGGCCTGGAGCCGATCACCCTGCTCACCGCGATCGCCACGGCCACGACGCATCTGGGCCTCATCGCCACCGCCTCGACCACGTACTACGAGCCCTACAACCTGGCCAGGCTGTTCTCCACGCTGGATCACATCTCCGGCGGCCGCGCGGGCTGGAACATCGTCACCACCGGAACCGATCTCGCCGCGGCGAACTTCGGCCTGGACAAGCATCCCGACCACGCCGAACGGTACGCGCGGGCGCGGGAATTCGTGGACGCGGTGGTCGCGCTGTGGGACAGCTGGGAGGACGACGCCATCGTCGACGACCGGGCTTCCGGCGTGTACGCCGATCCGGACAAGATCCATCAGATCGACTTCGAGGGCGAATACCTGCGGGTGCGCGGGCCGTTCAACGCGCCGCGCACCCCGCAGGGCTACCCGGTGCTGGTGCAGGCGGGCGCGTCGAACGACGGCCGGGCGTTCGCGGGCAAGTACGCCGAGGCGATCTTCACCGCGCATCAGCGGCTCGGCGACGCGCAGGCGTTCTACGCCGACATCAAGGAACGGGCCCGCGGTTTCGGGCGCAATCCCGAGCACGTCAAGGTCCTGCCCGGGATCAGCCCGTTCATCGCCGATACCGAGGCCGCGGCCAAGCGATTGGAACGGGAGTTCAACGAGCTCACCGTGCCGGAATACGGGTTGGCGCAGCTGGAGGGCATCGTCGGGATCAGCCTGCGGCACCTGCCGCTGGACGAGCCGATCCCGGTCGACTTGTTCGACGCGGCGGGCGATGTGACCGACAACGGCCAGAGCCGGTTGCAGGTCGTCGCGGGCATCGTGCAGCGCGAACGCCCGACCGTGCGCGGTCTGCTGCACCGCCTCGCCGGTGCGCGCGGTCACCGGGTGTTCGCCGGAACCCCCGAACAGGTCGCCGACACCATCGAGGAATGGTTCCGCAACGGCGCCGCCGACGGCTTCAATGTGATGCCGCCGTACTACCCGGGCGGATTGGAAGTCTTCGCCGAAACGGTCGTGCCGATCCTCCAGGAGCGCGGGCTGTTCCGCACCGAGTACACCGGCACCACCTTGCGTGACCACTTCGGCTTGCCCCGTCCCGACAGCCGCTTCGCCCGCCAGCCCGCGCTGACGCGGTGATCGGCGCGGACGAAAAGGATTGTCCCGCTGATCTATCGGTGCGTCGTGTCGTGGCTCTGCACGGGGCGCCCGGTGGACGTGCGGCAACGCTCCGAGCCGACGGCGTCGACTTCGCCGAAGGTGTCGGATCAGCGGCACGCACCCGGTGCGGGCTTGTTTCGAGGCTCGGTTGCGAGCGGCATACGACCGATCGGCGCGGGGCCTCGCAGCTGCGGCGTGGTTCCCGCCGATCGGGGCCACGGCGATGAGCGAGCGGTCCGTCCTGGTCGGCGAGGTCGCGGGGCCGGTGCGGTTGCGATCGTTGACCTGGACCGTGTTCGTGCCGATGGTGGTGTACGGCGTCGGGTCCGGCGCGGCGGCGCCGATGTACGCGCTGCGCGCGCTGGACCTGGGCGCGTCGGCCGGACTGGCGGGGGTCATCGTCGCGCTGTCCGGATTGGGCATGGTGCTCACCGACCTGCCCGCGGGACGGGTGGTCGCCCGGATCGGGGAACGCGGCGCGTTGGCGGTGGGATCGGTGCTCGGGGCGGTCGGGGTTTTCACGGCGATCATCGCGCCGAACGTCGGGGTGCTCGCGCTGGGGATGCTGCTGGCCGGCGCGGCGAGCGCGGTGTGGGGTCTGGCGCGTCAGACCTACCTCGTGGCCGTGGTGCCCGCGGGCGACCTCGGGCGTGCGATGTCGACACTCGCCGGTTCCATGCGGCTGGGCTTCTTCTGCGGGCCGTTCCTCGGTGCGGCCGTGGTGCACTCGCTCGGCCCGAACGGCGGGCTGTGGTTGCAGCTGGTGACCACGGTGATCTCGGGCGCGGCCATGGCGGCGATCCGATCACCCGAGGCAGCGGGCGGGGCGGGGGCGCGGCATTCGCTGGGAGCGGTCGTGGTCGAGCATCGCAGAACCCTCGGCACACTGGGCCTCGCGGCGTTGCTGGTCGGTGCGGCACGAGCCGCCCGGCTGGCGCTGCTGCCGCTGTGGGCGGCGCATATCGGTTTGAGCGCGTCGGCGACCAGCTTGGTGTTCGGCGTCGCGGGCGCGGTGGACGTGGTGATGTCCTATCCGGCGGGTGTGTGGCTGGATCGCTACGGCAGGCGCGCGACCGGCGTGCCGTCGATGATCCTGTTCGCCCTCGGCTTCGGCGCGCTGCCGTTCACCTCCTCGGTCCTGGGTCTCGGCTGCGCCGCCGTACTGCTCGGGCTCGGCAACGGAATGAGCAACGGGCTGATCATGACCGTCGGCGCCGACGTCGCACCCGACGGGCAGCGCGCGGAATTCCTCGGCGCCTGGCGGCTCACCCACGACATCGGCATGTTCGCCGGGCCGGTGGTCGTCGGCGCGATCAGCGCCCTCACCGTCCTCGGCGGGGCGGCCATCGCGCTCGCGGTCACCGCCGCGGCGGGCGCGTACACGATGCACCGCTGGTTCCCCGGCGCGGTGGGGCCGCCGACACGCCCGCAACGGTCCGCGGGTTAGCCGCAGGGCTTGGACCTCCGGTCCGAGGAATCGTCACTACTGGCGGGTGTCGATCGGGACGCTGCCCGGCTTGCGTCGGTAGGGTTCTGCGGCGTGTCCCCATGGTTGCTTCGGCGGAACGGTCTTGCCGCCGCCGCGATGAGCATCTGCGTCGCGGCCGCTGTCGCGATGCCGTCGGCGGCGGCGGAAGGTCCGGAAACCGGACGGCTGAGCAGCATCGGACTGCTCGATCCCGCCTGGTCGTTCGCGGCGGCCGCGGCGTCGTTCGGGGTCGTCTACACCACGACCGATCAGCACGGAATGCCCGCGCAGGCGTCCGGTGCGCTGTATCTGCCCGCGGGACTGCCGCCGCAGGGCGGGTGGCCGCTGGTGGTGTGGGCACATGGGACGGCGGGCATCGGCGATGCCTGCGCGCCGTCGCGCCGCCCGCAGTCCTCGCGGAATTCCGCCTACTTCGACCGGATTCTGGCCGACGGGTACGCGGTGCTGGCTCCCGACTATCAAGGGCTCGGCACCGCGGGGCAGTTCAGCTACTACAACTCGAACGTCGAGGGAGCGTCGATATCGGACGCGGTGGCGGCGATTCGCGACACTCCCTTTCCGCTGTCGCGTAGATGGGTGGTGATCGGCCAGTCGGAAGGGGCGCACGCCGCGATGAGCGCGGCGGCCTCGAATGCCGAGAAAGGCGGTTCCGCCACGGGGTTGAGCGGGGTGGTAGCCACCGGTCTGCGCACCGACCCGAGCAAGAGCCTGCCGGAGATGTTCCGGCCGACCTCCACCGGCTCGAAGAACCAGATCGCCTACGCGGCGTACTTCCTGGCCTCGCTGGAGGAATGGAGACCCGGCAGCGTCATGCCGTATCTCTCCGATTTCGGCAAGGAATTCGTGGCGGAAGCCGCCCATGAATGCCTTTCCGATCTGGTCGTACGCGCGCAGGACCGCCGCCCGGCGGCGCTGTTCGTCGACCCCGACCGGCCGACGCCCACCTTCGCCGACGACGTCGCCGCGTTGGCGGGATACCCGCAAGACCGGTTCACCAGTGATCTCATGATCGGCTACGGCACCGACGACGTCGATGTTCTTCCCACCGACACCGCCGATTACGGGAGGCGCCTACAGGAGGCCAACCCCGGGATACGGGTCACGGTCGCGGAATACCCTGGCAGAGACCACAGCGGCGCGTTCCTGGCTTCGCTTCCGGATGCGCTGGCTTTCCTGAACGCGCACCTGCGCTGACGCCGGACGCGCACCCGCGAGCCGCCTCAGCGGACGCGGGTGCCGAGCAGGTGCCGCACGCCCGCCACGAACAGTTGCAGACCGAAGTCGAAACGGGCTGTGGCGTCTGTGGTTTCCTCCAGCGGCGACGTGCCGTCGGGCAGGGCGCCCGCCGAGTCCATCTGCATCCTCGACTGCTCGTCCACGGTCTCGCCGAGGACGTAGTAGAGCAGCGTGAACGCCGTGAGTTCGGCCTCCTGGCGCGGCATGCCCGCGCGAATCGTGGCGCTCACCAGTCGTTCTCGTCCCTTGCTCGTGGTGAGCCGGGAAGCGTATGTCGCCGAGACCAATTCGGCGCCGTCGCGATAGGCCAGCAGGCAGTCGCGCATCCGGTGGGCCAGTTCGGTGATCTGCCCGGCCCACTCCTCGGCCTGGATCGGGTCCTCCATGGGCGCGAGGATCTTGTCCGCGACCGCGCCGAGCAGCGCCTGCTTGTTGGGGAAGTGCCAGTACAACGCGCCCGGTTGGACCTGGAGGGAACCGGCCAGCCTGCGCATGGTCAGGTCGGCCAGGCCGTATCGGTCCAGAATCGCGATGGCGCCGTCGACCACGTCCGCCCGGTGCAGCTGCACTCGATGCCCTTCCCGTCGTGCTTTGACTCACTCCTACCGCTACCCTAGCCTGAACACCGTTCAAGTTGCACGGCCACCTCGGCCGAACGAAGGGATGCGTTGCAGTGACCCAGGCACCCGTAGACACCGCTGCGCCAGGACCGACGCAGGTCGGGACGTCGCCCATTCTGTCGATCGCCCGCGAGCAGGTGCTCGAACGCGGGGAAGGGCTGAACCAGGAGCAGACCCTCGAGGTGCTGCGTCTGGGTGACGACCGGCTGGAGGAGTTGCTCGCCCTGGCCCACGAGGTGCGCATGAAGTGGTGCGGTCCCGAAGTGGAGGTCGAGGGCATCATCAGCCTCAAGACCGGCGGCTGCCCCGAGGACTGCCACTTCTGCTCGCAGTCGGGGCTGTTCCAGTCGCCGGTGCGCGCCGCGTGGCTGGACATCCCGAGCCTGGTCGAGGCCGCCAAGCAGACCGCGAAGACCGGCGCCACCGAATTCTGCATCGTGGCCGCCGTGCGCGGCCCGGACGAGCGCCTGATGGCCCAGGTGGCCGCGGGCGTCGAGGCGATCCGCAACGAGGTCGACATCCAGGTCGCCTGCTCGCTGGGCATGCTCACCCAGGAGCAGGTCGACCAACTGGCCGCGATGGGGGTGCACCGCTACAACCACAACCTGGAGACCTCCCGCTCCTACTTCCCGAACGTGGTCACCACGCACAGCTGGGAGGAGCGCTGGGACACCCTGCGCATGGTCCGTGCGGCGGGCATGGAGGTCTGTAGCGGCGGCATCCTGGGCATGGGCGAGACGCTGGAGCAGCGCGCCGAGTTCGCCGCGAACCTGGCCGAGCTCGAGCCCGACGAGGTGCCGCTGAACTTCCTCAACCCGCGCCCGGGTACCCCGTTCGGCGACCTCGAGGTGCTGCCCGCGTCCGACGCGCTGCGCGCTGTCGCGGCGTTCCGGCTGGCGCTGCCGCGCACCATGCTGCGCTTCGCGGGCGGCCGCGAGATCACCCTGGGCGATCTCGGCGCCAAGCAGGGCATCCTGGGCGGCATCAACGCCGTCATCGTCGGCAACTACCTGACCACCCTCGGTCGCCCGGCCGAGCAGGACCTGGATCTGCTCGGCGAGCTGAAGATGCCGATCAAGGCGCTCAACGAAACACTCTGAGCCGGCTCGGTTGCGACGATGAGGCAGGCGAGCATGGGTACTGTCATGAATATGGACGAGCGCTACAACCCGTTCACCGGCAAGCGAATCGTGCCGGGTCTCGACGACGCGATCCCGGCCGCCGCCGCACTGGGCCTGGAACCGCCGCGCTTCTGCGAACAGTGCGGGCGCCGCATGATCGTGCAGGTGAGCCCGGACGGCTGGTGGGCCAAGTGCTCCCGGCACGGGGTCACCGACTCGGCCGAACTGGAACGCCGCTAGTGGCGTCGCCGTTGCGGGGTGAGGCGCGCGCGGCGACGGTGATCGCCGTCGCCGTGGTGGTGGTGAGCGCGCTGGCCGGTGCCGGATGGGGCCTGCTGGCGCCGACCGAGCGGCTGATGGTGGTCGAGCCGGGCCGCGGAGTCGCGCTGACCGGTGAGAGCGCGCATCAGTTCGACGCCCTGGCGTTGTTCGTGCTCGCGGGCGCGGTGCTCGGTCTGCTCTGCGCGCTCGCCGTGTGGCGGTGGCGCTCGGCGCGCGGGCCGCTGCTGCAACTGGGACTGCTGGTCGGGTCCGGCGTCGGCGCGGTGGTGATGGCGCAGGTGGGGGAGCAGGTCGCCGAATGGCTGCATCCGCGCCCGCACGACCCGCCGGTGGGGCAGATCGTCACGTTGCCCATCGAGCTGGGCAGTGCGCTCGCGTTCATCGTGCAGCCGCTGATCGCGTCGTTCGTCATGCTGTTCCTCGCCGCGCTCAGTACGTCCGAGGATCTCGGCAGCGGACGCCGCGCCGCCCGCGACGAGGAGGAAGCCTTCGGCTCCCTCCCGCCCTACGGTGACGCTGCGAGCGGGGCGGAGCTGCCCTATCGTGGCTACGAGCCTGCCGCGGAAGGGTATTCGGTACCCGAATACCGTCCGCGGTACTGACGCGTCGCCCGGCGGGCAGCCGCGGCGATGGAAGGCTTCCGAGCCCACCGTGGGTGTGGGAACGAAGCGTGCGCGGAAGGAACAGGACGTGACCTTTGTCGGTGGCGGGCCGGTCGTCGAAGAGCTCGACGCCAAGTTCTGGCGGGTGGCCGAACCCCTCGTCTATCGCGGCGCGACGGAGGAATTCGTGGTTCCCGCCGGTTTCCGCACCGATTTCGCCTCGGTGCCGCGCGCGCTGGTCTGGCTGATCCCGCGCTACGGCAGCTACACCCGCGCCGCGATCCTGCACGACTACCTGCTCGGTTCGGGCACGGTGAGCGTCGCCGACGCCGACGGCATCTTCCGCCGGAGCCTGCACGAACTCGGCGTATCGCTGCCGCGCCGGTGGATGATGTGGGCGGCCGTCCGCGCCGCCCACGGGTTGCGTGGCGCAGGCCCGGCCGACGTCGCCCGGTTCATCGTCGTCGCCGTTCCCTCGGTGATCTTCCTCGCGGTACCCGTCACCGTGGTGACGGTCTTCCTGCTGCTGTTCTGGTTGGTGGAACTGGCCTTCTGGGCCGCATCCCGGGTGACCCGGCGGACCGAAGCCCCGCCCCCCGACCCACAGATGAAAACCGCCTGACCGGTACACATGCAAAAGCCCCGCACCTCGAGAGGTGCGGGGCTCTTACCTAGCCACGTCGATCAGATCGCGCGGACGTCCTGAGCCTGCGGGCCCTTCTGTCCTTGGCCGATCTCGAACTCCACGCGCTGTCCTTCTTCAAGGGACTTGAATCCCGAGCCGGACACGGCGGAGTAATGAACGAAGACGTCGGCGCCGCCGCCGTCCTGCGCGATGAAGCCGAAGCCTTTTTCGCTGTTAAACCACTTCACACTGCCTTGAGCCATTGCTTTACTTCATTCTTTTCTGTAGGTGAGCCGAGCAAATCACTTCGATAGCCCGGTCTCAGAGATCAACACTGCCATGAATCGGCGCCGCGCGACACCGAGCGCCCTGGTTTGTGAGCTAACCGACACAAGCGGCCTTCGCCGGTCCCCTCGCGTGACACGCCGGATCCGGCCTTGGGGGCGGCCGACGCGGTCACTCCAGCGATTCCGGCCGATCGGCTGTCCCAAGCCGTGATGCCGGCGCCGCGGCGCACGGACGGCGCCGGCATCACGAGCGAGGCCTCCGCCTGGCCGGTGTGTCCGGGCCGTGCCGGGGAGTCGCCGTGGTGGGCCTGTTCCGCGGAGAAAATGAATGGAGACGGGGTCGATGGCGCGGATAGGGTGGGCGCCCGGATGTCGAGAGGAGGCGGGCGATGAATCGAGCACAGGAAGCGGTGGCCGAGACGCCTCCCGCCGCGAAGGAGCGCGCGGATCTAGCGGCTTGGCGACGGCGAGATGCCTTGCGCCGCAGCAATGCCGCGCGCCCGGTGCGGAGTAAGCGGGAGTATCGCCGCCAGGACAAGCACCGGAAAGCGGCCACCGACCATTGACCCGAGCCTCTTCCCGCATATGCCGGCAGTACGACAGGGTCGTTCACGAAAGGCGTGCGAGCGTGGAAAGCGCCCGTCACGGCGGGCGCCGTTGATCAGGAGGGGCCGGGTGGGCGCAGTGCCGCGAATTCGTCGGTGACGCGCAAGCCCGAGTCGGTGAAGCGGTAGACCGCGGCGGGGCGTCCGCCCGCGCGGCCGGGGGCCGCGGTGGCTCCGGTGGGGGTGATCACCCCGCGGCGGGAGAGGACTCGTTGGAGGTTCGTCGTGTCGACGTCGTATCCGAGGGCCGCGCAGTAGATTTCACGCAAGGTCGACATCGTGAACCGGTCCGGCGCGAGGGCGAAGGCGATGTTGGTGTAGGACAGTTTCGCCGCCAGGCGGGTGCGGGCGTGGTCGACCACCGTGCGGTGGTCGAAGGACATGTCCGGCAGCGCCGAGACCGGGTGCCAGGCGGTGTCCGAGGGCAGGTGGGGGTCGGCGGTCAGCGGAACCAGGCCGAGGTAGGCCGAGGCGATGCGGCGCGGGCTCGGCACCCGGTCGGGGGCGCTGAACACCGAGAGCTGTTCCAGATGGCTCAGCTCGCGCACGTCGACCTTCTCGGCGAGCTGGCGGCGGGCGGAGGTGTCGAGATCCTCGTCGTCGCGCAGGCGGCCGCCGGGCAGCGACCAGGTGCCCTTCTGTGGGTCGAGCGCCCGTTCCCACAGCAACACCGCGAGTTCGGTCCGCTGATCGGGCGGGCAACGCCGCAACATGCTCTCCGCGCGGTCCACGGGGCGGTGACCTGCGGCGATGCCGCTGGGGAAGCGGCGAACCTGGAACACCGCGGTGAGCGATTCGTGGATGGTGCTACTATGGGCCACGTTTTCGATTGTAAGTCGAAAACCTGGTTTGGTGCGAATCGGCGCGCGGCCGACCGCACGAGGAAGGGAGCCATCCATGGCGACGACGGGTGCGAAACTGGCGCCCCCGCTGATGGGGCAGGTGTTCGACGGGCCCTCCGGGTTCGCGGGTGTCGAGGCAACGCCGGAGTGGGCGCAGGAAGTCAAGCGATTGGCTCGAGAGCGCAACGCGACGATCCTGGCGCACAACTACCAGCTGCCGGAGATCCAGGACGTGGCCGACCACGTCGGCGATTCGCTGGCGCTGTCACGGATCGCGGCAGAGGCGCCGGAGGACACCATCGTGTTCTGCGGCGTGCACTTCATGGCCGAGACCGCCAAGATTCTCAGCCCGGCCAAGACCGTGCTCATCCCGGACCAGCGCGCTGGATGTTCGCTCGCCGATTCCATCACGGCCGACGAACTGCGCGCGTGGAAGGCCGAGCACCCGAACGCGATGGTCGTGTCCTACGTCAACACCACGGCCGAGGTGAAGGCGCTCACCGACATCTGCTGCACCTCGTCCAACGCGGTGGACGTGGTCGCCTCGATCGACCCGGACCGCGAGGTGCTGTTCCTGCCGGACCAGTTCCTCGGCGCGCACGTCAAGCGGGTCACCGGCCGCGCGAACATGCACATCTGGGCCGGTGAGTGCCACGTGCACGCGGGCATCAACGGCGACGAGCTGACCGAGCAGGCGCGCACCCATCCGGACGCGGAACTGTTCGTGCACCCCGAATGCGGATGCGCCACCTCGGCGCTGTACCTGGCGGGCGAGGGCGCGTTCCCGGCCGATCGGGTGCACATCCTGTCCACCGGAGGCATGATCGACGCGGCCAAGGCGGCGAAGTCGAGTCAGGTGCTGGTGGCCACCGAGGTCGGCATGCTGCACCAGCTGCGCAAGGCCGCCCCCGGCATCGACTTCCAGGCCGTGAACGACCGGGCGTCGTGCAAGTACATGAAGATGATCACCCCGGCGGCGCTGCTGCGCTGCCTGGTCGAAGGCCGTGACGAGGTGCACGTCGATCCCGAAACCGCCGCGCTGGGACGTAATTCGGTGCAGCGGATGATCGCGATCGGCAATCCCGGCGGCGGTGAATGAGTCCGACCGCTGCCCGTAGGGCGGTGGGTCGTTCTCCGGCGGAACACGGTGGCCACGGTGCTGACCACCGTGCCCGCGCGGGGGAACGTTCGCGGATCGGGAGACAGAGAGGCGCGGGCCGATGACAACCCGGGTTTCGATCGACTGGGAGGCCGAGGCCGATCTGGTCGTGATCGGCGGCGGCGTCGCGGGACTGACCGCGGCGCGGACCGCCTCGCTGCGTGGCCTGCGGGTGCTCACTCTCAGTAAGGGTGGCCCGACCGATACGTCCACCCAGTACGCCCAAGGCGGCATCGCCGTCGTGGCGCCGCACGGTGACTCGGTCGAATCGCACGTCTACGACACCGTGGAGGCGGGCGCCGGATTGTGCGAGGTGGACGCCGTGCGTTCCATCGTCGAGGGCGGCCAGGCCGCGGTGGCCGCGCTGACCGACCTGGGCGCGGTGTTCGACCTCGGCCGCGACGGCCAGATCTCGCGGACCCGCGAGGGGGGCCACAGCACCCGCCGGATCATCCATGCGGGCGGCGACGCCACCGGCGCGGAGGTGCAGCGGGCGCTGAACGAGGCCGGCCTGCCGGTGCTGTTCGGCGCGGCGGTCGGTGAGATCGTCACCGGGCCGAACGGCGTGCGAGGTGTGATCGCGGTGTCGGACAAGGGCTTCGGCGTCGTCCACACGCCCGCCGTGCTGCTGGCCACCGGCGGCCTCGGTCAGTTGTACGCGCTGAGCACCAATCCGCCGGGCGCCACCGCGGACGGCATCGCGCTCGGGCTGTGGGCCGGCGCCGCCGTCGCCGACCTGGAGTTCGTGCAGTTCCACCCGACCGTGCTCTACACCCCGGGCGGCCTGGGACGCAGGCCGCTGATCAGCGAAGCGGTGCGCGGCGAGGGCGCGACACTGGTCGACACCGAAGGCGATTCGGTGACCGCGGGGGTGCATCCGCGCGGCGACCTGGCTCCCCGCGATGTCGTCTCCCGTGCCATCGCCGCGCGCATGCGAGCGCTCGGCACCGAGCACGTCTACCTCGACGCGCGCTCGATCGACGGTTTCGCGCAACGATTTCCGACGATCACCGCCTCGTGCCTGGCGACGGGCATCGATCCGCGAACGGACCTCATCCCGGTCGCGCCCGCCGCGCACTACCAGTGCGGGGGAGTCGTCACCGACACCCACGGCCGTACCGGAGTTCCCGGCCTGTACGCGGCCGGTGAGGTCGCGCGCACCGGTTTGCACGGCGCGAACCGGTTGGCGTCCAACAGCTTGCTGGAGGGACTGGTGGTCGGCGAGCGCGCCGGGGCCGCCGCCGCCGAGCGGCTCGGTGAGCGGGCCGGGGTGAGCGAGATCTCCACCCGCACCGCCGAGTTCGCCGGCCGTGAGGTGGTGCAGAGCCTGATGACCACGCACGCCTCGGTGGTCCGCGACGGCGCAGGCCTCGCCGAAGCGCTCAAGCGGCTCGACGACGTGGCCGTCCGCCGTGACCCGCACACCGCCGCCGCACACCCGATCGCCGGAATCGAGGACGCCGCGCTCACCCTCGCGGCGCGCACCCTGCTGCTTGCCGCAATCGCCCGCACCGAGAGCCGCGGCTGTCACACCCGGTCGGATCATCCGGACGCCATGGACGAACTCCGCCACAGCCTCCCGATCCGGCTGAACGGCGACGGCGCGCCCGAGTACGCACCACTTCCCTGACCACACGCGCCGAGCCGGACATGCCACGAGCTGTCCAACGCCCCGCTCGGCGAGAGAGGAACACTTCGATGGCTCTGGATGCCGCCCTGGATCGCGACGAGGTGCTGCGCCTCATCCGCGCCGCGCTGGACGAGGACCTGCGCTACGGCCCGGACGTCACGACCGTGGCCACCGTGCCCGCGGACGCGGTGATCAAGGCGTCGGTGGTGTCGCGCGAACCGGGGACCGTGGCCGGGCTCGACGCCGGTGTGCTGGTACTCGACGAGGTGATCGGCGCGGGCGAGTACGAGATCACCGATCGCGTCGCCGACGGCACCCGGGTGTCGCCGGGACAGCCCGTGCTGACGGTGATCGCGCCGACGCGCAAGCTGCTCACCGCCGAGCGCACCATGCTCAACCTGGTGTGTCATCTGTCCGGTATCGCGACGGCGACGGCCGCCTGGGTGGACGCCGTCGCCGGCACCCGATGCCGCATCCGCGACAGCCGCAAGACGCTGCCCGGGCTGCGCGGGCTGCAGAAGTACGCCGTGCGGGTGGGCGGCGGTGTCAACCACCGCATGGGTCTCGGCGACGCCGCGCTGATCAAGGACAACCACGTGGTCGCCGCCGGCTCGGTGGTCGAGGCGCTGCGCGCGGTCCGCGCCGCCGCCCCCGACATCGCCTGCGAGGTCGAGGTGGACAGCCTCGAACAACTCGACGCCGTGCTCGCCGAGAACGTGGAACTCGTGCTGCTGGACAACTTCCCGCTCTGGCAGACCCAGGCGGCCGTCCAGCGCCGCGACACCGCCTCCCCGCAGACGAAGCTGGAGTCCTCCGGCGGCCTGAGCCTGGACGTCGCCGCCGACTACGCCCGCACCGGCGTCGACTACCTCGCCGTCGGCGCGCTCACCCACTCGGTCCGGGTGCTCGACCTCGGGCTGGACATGTAGGTGGCGGGACCGGGTGCGGGGGCGGCATCGATCGAGGAGCGGAGGGCGTCGAGCGGAACGCCGCCGTGTTTCCGTCAGCTGTCGCGCCCCATCGTGCGCTGGTGCACGCGTTCGCCGCGATAGCGCAGTCCGGGGACCAGGGGCTCCGGGTCGTGGGCGGCGAAGCCCACGCGCCGGTGCTCCTGGTCTCCGGTGCGACGTCGATGTGCAGGTGACTCGGCCCGCGCTCGTCGCGGAAATCGCCCACCGTCGGCGCCCGGCGGATCGCCGCGCGCGTTAGATCGGCGATGCTGCGTGCGAAGAATGCGGCGGACTTGCCGTTCGCTCAGGCGGTGAGCTCGCGTTCCAGCGGTGTCCGGAACCGTGGGATGGCGCGGACTTCGCCGAACCAGTCTGCGACGCGTTGCGCTTGCGCGGCGATCAGCGTTTCGGCGTCCGCGCCCACGTCTTCGAGCAGGCGGTAGACGATCTCGCCGTCCTTGCGCTGCGCCCAGCCGCCGACGACGCGTCCGTCCCACCAGACCGTAGGTCCGATGTTGCCGTTGCGATCGAACACCCGCGGTGCGTGCGGGCCGAGGTACCACTCCCGCGCCTGCCAGCCCATCGGGGTCGGATCGAGGGCGGGCAGCAGCGCCGCCCACGGCTCCGGCGCGGCGACCGGTTCCACGTCGTCGGCCAGGAGCACGCCGGTCACGCCGTCCAGGTCGACCTCGACCAGATCCAGGGCGCCCAGTGCCGCGCGCACCTCGCCGAGCGTCCACCCGGTCCACCATTTGACGTCGGATACCGGCGCGGGACCGAAGGCGCGCAACCAGCGACGAACCAGTTCCGCCCTGGCCTCGGCGGTGGGAAGAGCGGGAACGCCGTCCGGCAGCCACGATTCGATCGGCGCCCAGGTGTACTGGCTGCTGGTCCAGCCGCCGTTCGGCCTGCCGCGCACGATGCGGCCCTCGCAGCCGAGCGTCACCAGTACCCAGGTGGTGATGTTCGTCGGCTTCGAATACGCCTTGTCCGGTGCGGTGTTCACCTGGGTGCGCAACCGGGGGACGTCCTTGCTCAGCTGCGCGCCGGTCGCCGCGCCGCGGGCCAGCAACGCTTTGTGCGTCTCGGCTTCGACCTCGGCCCACCAACCGGCCGTATCGCCGTCCCCGATGCCCGCCTGCGTCAGGTACTTGCCGTAGGTGCGCCGCTGCTTGTGCGCCAGGGCGTCCGCGCACGAAGCCTGGAGAATCGGAACCGATTCCACCGGCACGACGAACATGGTGCGCCGCATGGCCAGCATTCGCAGCAGCGAACGATCCTCGTAGAGCGCCTGTTCGACGTCGGAGGGTGTGAGCCCGTCGGCACGCGCCGCGACGGAGAGGTACACGGTCGCCGGATCGGTCGCGTGCAGTGCGACCATCGAGCGGGCGATCTCCGCGACCTGTCCGGTGTGCTCCGGCATCGCCAACCGGTGCCGCACCGCCAGCCGAGCGCGCCGCTGCGCGGCATCAATCGAACGCATAGGCGAATCGTAACGTCCGCACCGTAGCTCAGAGGCCGAAGCGCTCCGGGGCCAGGCGCAGCGCCCGGCAGGCGTCGCGCACGGCCTCGGTCGCTTCCGGGCCGCAGGCGCCTGCGTCGCTGCCGATCAGGATCCCGGTGCGGATCACCGCGTCCGCCTCGTCCGGCTTGCCGCCCGCTTTGGCGATCTGCCGCAGCACGTGTGCGCAGCCGCGGATCGGATCGTTCGCCAGCCGATTGCAGTTGTCCTCGAACAGGGCGCGCAAGTCGTCGACCGGGAAATTGCGCAGGACCGGATCGGCCGTGACCAGCTCGGCGACGGTGGCCCGGCCGGTCGCCGCGGTCGCGCCGTCGGCCACGGCGACCAGCGCGCACAGGGCGACGGCGGCGTCACGGAAACTCCCGCCGCGCAGCCGGTTCCGGTCGGCCAGCAGTTGTGCTCGCCACGTCGCGGCGTGCTCGGCCGTGCTGATCGGGGTCGCGTCGGGGATACGGCGGGGTGCGAAGGTCATGGCGGACTCCATGAGAAGACGTCCGAACGCGCGGACCCGTGCCATCCGGACTCGGAATGAATACCCGGACCGTAACAGGGCCGCGACGCCGGGTCCTGCCCCCAAAAAAATCGGAATCAGCCCTCGGGTTCCCAGGCGCGGACCAGGTCGAGCAGGCCGGGGAAGCGCGCTTCGAGGTCGGCGACGCGCACCTGGCTGCGGCGCTCCAGTCCGTAGCGCCGCTGCCGGGTGACGCCCGCCTCGCGCAACACCCGGAAATGGTGCGTCAGCGTGGATTTCGGCCGATCTATGCCGAACCAGGAGCAGGGCCGGTCGTCCTCGGGGGAGTCCAGCAAGAGCTTGCGGACCATGGCCAGGCGCAGCGGGTCGCTCAATGCGGCGAGGACCTGGTCGAGCCGCAGATCGGCGCGATCCGGCTCGGGCAGCACGGCGGTGTCCTCGGTGGCCGTTGGCATCGCGTCTCCTCGCTCTGGGTGCTTTGTACGACTTCTATCGTACTAGGTTAGATGTTCGGTTATTGTCGTACCAGTACGAGAAAATTCGAATCAAGGAGTGGTGATGGGATCGACGGTGACGCGGCCCCGCGCGGAAGTGCGCCGAACGAGCGACTCTTCGGTGTGGCGTGCGGCCTGGCCGGTGTTCGCGGTGTTCGTGCTGTCGAACGCTCCGACGCCGCTGTATGTGGTGTGGCAGCGGACGATCGGGTTCTCCTCCGGGACGCTGACCGCGGTGTTCGCCTGCTACATCGTCGGATTGCTGGGAGCGCTGCTGGTCGCGGGCGTGGTGTCGGACCGGGTGGGGCGCAAGCCGGTCCTGCTGCCCGCGGTGGCGGCGGCGATGGCGGCCTGCGTGCTGTTCGCGATCGCGCAGTCGGTCCTACTGCTGGCACTGGCGCGGCTGCTCACCGGTGTGGCGGTCGGCGCGGCCGTCTCGGCGGGCATGGCCGCGGTCACGGACGTGGGCGGGCCCGACCGCAGACGCGTCGCCGCGCTGGCCGCCTCCACGGCGATGGTGCTCGGGGCCGGGAGCGGCCCGTTGCTGGCGGGCCTCCTGTCCGAAACGCTGCCCGGTCCCACGGTGACGGTCTTCGGGCTCGAGATCGCCGTGCTGGCCACGGCTTTGGCGGTGGCCGCCCGGCTGCCGTTGCCCGCGGGTCCCGGCGGACGCGGGCCGTGGATCCGGATTCCTTCGGTCGCGCGGGAGGGGCGGACCGCCGTGCTGCTCGGGATCGCGGTGTTCGGACCGGGGATCACCGCGACGTCGTTCGTCCTGTCGCTGGGACCGTCGGTGCTGACGCACCTGCTCGGCGCCGCCGACCGGGTGCTCGCGGGTGCGGTGGCGTTCACGATGTTCCTTGCCGCGACCGGAGTTCAGTTCGCCGCGCGGCGATTCGGCGTGCGCACCGTCCTGCTCGGCGGCGCGGTCGCGACCGTGACGAGCATGATCGCGCTGGTGCTGTCGCTCGCGACGACCTCTCTCGCGTTGTTCGTGACGGCCGCCGCGCTCGCCGGGGCCGGTCAAGGGCTCGGCCAGTTCGGGGGCCTGACGGCGATCGGCGCGAGCGTGCCGGGCGGGCGGCTGGCCGAGGCGAACGCCGCGCAGAACGTCGGCGGCTATCTTCCGGCCGCGGCGCTGCCGCTGACCGCCGGGTTCCTCGCCGACGCCTACGGGTTGAGCGCCGGGGTGGCCGTGTTCGGCGCGGTGGTGGGTCTCGCCGCCGCCGGGGGCGGACTGCTCGTCCTGACGCGCCTGCGCCGGGACGCCGCGACGCCGCCGACGGCGTGACATCATCCGAGGATGCGACGGGCCCATCCGGTACTGCTTCTCTGCTGCGCGCTGGCCGGCGTGCTCGTGACGACAATCGCTGCCGCGCCGCGTGTCTCGGCGGAGCCGGTTTGCGCGACGGGTGTGACGGTGCGTCCGGTCTCGCTGACCGTGGACGGTGAGGAGGCGACCGGGCGGGTGTACGAGCCCTACCGGTGCGCCGAGGGGGACGTGAGCCCGGAGGCGCTCGTGATCGCGGTGCACGGGCACGACGGGTCGTCGGCGGATTTCGCCGGTTACCTCGAGTCGATCGCGCGGCGCACCGCGACTCCGATCCTGTCGATGGATCTACGCTCCGCCGACAGCCGGTGGCGCACCGGAGAGTGGAATCTGTGGGCGGGGTGGCGCGATGTCGTCGCCGCGACCGCGTGGTACCGCCAGATCCACGCCTCGATCACCCGCACGGTGCTGTGGGGCTGGAGTCAGGGCGGCATCACCAGCGGTCTCGCGGCGGCGCACGGTCCGCGCGGGATGTTCGACTACTGGGTCGACAACTACGGTCCCGCCGACGATTTCACGATGTGGCTGGGTGCGGTGGCCGTGGACCCGGCACTGCCCGCGCAGATCGAGCGCGACGCGGGCGGCTGCCCGCCCGCCGCTTGCCCGCTCGCCTACGCCGAACGCTCACCCGTCCTGCTGGCGGCCCGGATGGACGTGCGGCGCGCGTTTCTCGTCCATGGCACCGCCGACGACGTGGTGCCCTACGCCACGAGCGTCGAGATGCGCGCGGGGCTGGCCGCCGCGGGCAAGCCCACCTCCATGTACACCGTCGTCACCGGGCGCGACTTGAACGGGCGGGTGGCGCCGGGCGACCACAGCGTCGGCCCGGCCTTCTTCGAAGGCGGCTGCGTCGTCGAGCGCCTGCTGCTCGGCACGGAACCGGTCGACGGCCCGGACCGCGACTACCTCGTCGACGTCGCGCACGGCGTCGTCACCGCCCCGCCCGCACCCGCGGGCGCGAAGTGCGCGGCGTGAGGCGCCGGGAACACGATCGTCGTCCCGCGCGGTTGATCGAGAAGACCGAACGACGAAGCGAGGACGTGATGAGCAAGCCGACCGACCCGGCCTACCACTGGAACGGAGCGGATCTCGATCTGGATGCCTACCTGGCCCGGATCGGTTTCGGCGGCGAGCGCGCCCCTACCGTCCGGACGCTGCGCGACCTGGTGCGGGCGCACACCACCGCCATCCCGTTCGAGAACCTGGAGATCATCCTGGGCCGGTCGATTCCCCTCGACCTGGCGACCTTGCAGGACAAGATCGTGCGCCGCCGCCGCGGCGGCTACTGCTACGAGAACGTCGGACTGTTCGCGGCGGCGCTGGAACGACTCGGTTTCGGCGTCACCGGGCTGAGCGGGCGGGTGAGCATGGGCGCGGGCGCCGGGTTGCGGCCCGCCACCCACGCGTTGCTGCGCGTGACGACCACCGACGACGACCGGGTATGGCTGTGCGACGTCGGCTTCGGCGCCGGACCGCTCGCGCCGTTCGAATTATCCTCGGAGACCGGCGAATTCGCGGCGGGGGGGTGGAAGTTCCGGCTGGAGAGAACGCGCGGTGAGCTGGATTCCGAGCTGTGGGTGCTGCACCAATACGGCCGCGACGGATGGATCGACCGGCACAGCTTCACGCTGAATCCGCAGTACCGCATCGACTACGCCGTCGGCAACCACTTCGTGTCGACCTCACCGCGTTCCCCGTTCACCACCCGGCCGTATGTGCAGCGCTTCCACCCGGACGCGCACCATGTGCTGGACGGCACCACGTTCGTCACGGAGTTTCCCGACGGCACGAGCGACACGCGGGAACTGGAACCCGCCGAACTCCCCAAGATCCTCGCCGAGGTGTTCGACATCGACCTCACCGACGACGACGCCGCCGCGCTGGCGGAGGCCAGGTGGGCGCGCGACTGACATCGGGCCCCGCCCGGTATCGCGCCCGGCCCGATAGGGTCGTCGGCGTGCGTACCAACCGGAAGTCCCTCGTCCTGTTCGCCGCACCGGTGCTCGTGCTCGCCGCCTGCTCGTCCGGACCGGATCAACCCGACACCGTGGCCGGGCAGTTCGCCGAGGCGCTGAACCAGGACGACGTCGCCGCGGCGGCCGCGCTCACCGACAACCCGGCCCTGGCCTCCGAGACCCTCGGCGCGCTCTACGGGGGGCTCGGCAAGGACGTGCGCTACGAGGTCCGCTCGGTCGACGACGAGAGTTTCACGCTGGCCGCCACCTGGAAACTGGGCGGGGACGGCAAGTCCGAGTGGACCTACACCACCAACGGCACCGCGCACGACGACGGGAGGGGGTGGCGGGTGAAGTGGGATCCCGCCACGGTCGCCCCGGGCCTGGCCGGCGGGCCGTTGAGCTACAGCAGGGTCTATCCGCAACCGGCGCGCATCCTCGATGCCGCGGGCGCCGAACTGATGACCGAGCAGATCGTCACGCTGGTGAATCTGGCCCCCGGCACCGATCTCGCCGCGGTCGCGGAGTTGCTCGGCCCGCTCTCGCCCGGTCTCGGCGCGCAGTCGCTGCAAACGGAACTGGCCGCGGCGCAAGGCAAGCCGATCACCGCGATCACCCTGCGCGAGGCCGACCTCGCCCCGATCCGGGAGCGCCTGACCGCGCTGCCGGGCGTCACCCTCGCGCCGCAGACCCGGCTGCTGACGACCGACAAGGCGCTGGCCGCCCCGACGCTGTCCGGACTGGCCGAGTTGTGGCAGGAGTCCGCCGACGCGAACGCCGGGTGGGCGGTGCGCGCCCAGACCCCGCAGGGCACCCAGCGCGTCGCCGGGACGGACCCGAGGCCCACCGCCGATATCGCGACCACGCTCGATCCCGGCCTGCAGCGCGCGGCCGAGGCGGCGCTGGCCCCGGTCGCCCAGCCCGCCGCGATCGTCGCCCTGCGGCCCTCGACCGGTGCGGTCGTCGCGATCGCGCAGAACGCCGCCGCCGACGCGCAGGGCCCGATCGCGCTCACCGGGCTCTACCCGCCGGGATCGACGTTCAAGACGGTCACCGTCTCCGCCGCGCTGCAGGCGGGCGCCGCGACACCCGACACCGTGCTGCCCTGCCCCGGTACGGCGAACATCGAGGGCCGCCGCATCCCCAACGACAACAACTTCGATCTCGGCTCGGTCCCGCTGCACACCGCGTTCGCCCGGTCCTGCAACACCACGATGGGCGCGCTCGGCGCGCAGTTGCCCGCCGATGCCCTGACGAAAGCCGCCGCACAACTCGGACTCGGCATCGACTACGTCACACCGGGCCTGACCACCGTCACCGGAAAAGTCCCCGCGGCGGAGACCTCCGCGCTGCGGGTGGAATCGGCGATCGGTCAAGGGCAGGTGACAGCGTCACCGTTCGGCATGGCCCTGCTCGCCGCGTCCATCGCCCGCGGCGCCGTGCCGGCGCCCACCCTCGTCGCGGGCAAGCCGGGCACCCCCGACCGGACGGCGGAGGCACTGCCGCCGCAGGTGGACGACCAGCTGAAAGCCATGATGCGCGAGACGATCACCGACGGCACCGCGACACAATTGCGCGACCTCCCCGGGCTGCTCGGCAAGACCGGTACCGCGGAGTACATCGATGACGCCCACGCGCACGGCTGGTTCGTCGGCATCGACGGCGACCTGGCATTTGCCGTGTTCATCAGCGACGCGAGCAGTTCGGCGCCCGCGGTGGACGCCGCGGGCCGGATGCTGCGTGCTCGCGGATAGTCCGTGCCGGGCGATTCGGGGCCGCGGAAAGGTCCGGCTGACGCGTACGAGTGTTCCGGCGCCCGCTACACTCATCCCCGGACCGCGTGAGTAATCAATATGCGGGATGTCACGATTTCGAGAAGGTTCGGAGTAGGCGCCATCGATACCGGTCAGTTGATCGCGGAGCATTACCGCCTGGTCGAGCGGATTGGTAGCGGCGGCACGGGCGTGGTCTGGCGTGCCGTCGACGAACGCCTCCAGCGCTCCGTTGCCGTCAAGCAGATCCACATCCAGCCGAGCCTGCCCGAGGCCGAACGCGTCGTGGTGCGCCAGCGCGCCATCCGGGAGGCCCGCAACGCCGCCCGCTTCCAGCATCCCAACGCGATCGTCGTGTTCGACATCACCGAGCACGACGGCGATCCCTGCCTGGTGATGGAGTACCTGAAGTCGAAGAGCCTGGCGGCGGTGATCGGCGCCCAGGGCACGTTGCCGCTGACCCAGGTCGCGCGGATCGGCGAACAGGTCGCCTCGGCGCTGATCGCGGCGCACCAGGCGGGCATCGTGCACCGCGACGTGAAACCGGGCAACATCCTGCTCGACGATCACGGCACGGTGAAGATCACCGACTTCGGCATCTCCCGCGCGACCGGCGACGTCACGCTCACCGAGACCGGATTGATCTGCGGCACCGCCGCCTACCTCGCGCCGGAGGTCGCCCGCGGCTCCGACCCGAGCCCCGCCTCCGATGTGTTCGCGCTGGGCGCCACGCTGTTCCACGCGCTCGAGGGCGAACCGCCCTACGGCGCGGGCTCCAACCCACTCGCGGTGCTCTACGCCGCCGCCAACGGTCAGCTGAGCGAACCGCGCAACGCCGGGCCCGCCACGGATTTCCTGCTCGACCTGCTCAGCCCCGAGCCACGCGAGCGCCCGAGCATGCGGGCCGCGCGCGACCACCTCGCCGCGTTCGCCGATGCGGGCCCCGCGCCGGTGGCCGCCGGGTTCGTGCCCGCCAGCGAAGCCTTCACCCGGCCGAGGGCGGGCGAGCCGGAATCCGCGACCCGCGCGCTGCGGCCCTCGGCGATGGCCTCGGCGCCCTACACGCCGACCGAGCGCCAGCCGCGTCCCCGTCCCACGCCCCCGCCGCCCGTCCACCCGGACACCGCGGCCCATCCCCGCACCATGGCGCAGCCGCGCCCGACGCCGAGTCAGGGCTCGGGAGGGAAACGGCGCGCGGTGCTGATCGGTGCGCTGATCGGCGCGGTCGTGGTGGCCGCAGCCGTCATGGTGAACATGCTGAGCTCGTCGGGCTCGAACACCAACGCCTCGCAGGGCGGTACCTCGTCGGTGGTCGCGTCCACACGCCCCGGTGGCAACACGACCTCGGCCGCCGTCCCCGTGGGGGAGACGAAGAGCGTCGGCAAGGCCGACTCGCGGCAGTCCATCGATCTGGTGGTGAACTTCTACAACAACCTCACCTACCTGAGTCTCTCCGCTGCCTGGAAGCAGCTGACCCCGGCTGCCCAGCAGGTCTACGGGAGCCAGCAAGCCTTCGAGGACTACTGGACGCAGAACCGGGTCACCGGCTTCAACACCGTCGACACGGCCGGTGGCGGTACCGGTACCAACGCGGACGGTTCGGTGGACGTCAACGTGGCCAGCGTGACCTACGGCGGCCGGAACAAGTCGGTCACGCTCCGGGTGATCAACCCCGGCAGCGGGTCTGTGCAGATCGACAGCGACACTCGTTGACGCGGGCGTAGGAGAGCAACGCCACAGTTCGGCGCACCGACGGCAGCTACCGACCGCCGACCTGCGCACACCGCTGCCTCGCGACCCGGCCGCCCGGACCACGGCGATAACGGCTCGCGTCGGCCCATTAGGCTGGTAGCGGCAACTTTCCTGTTGCGGATTCAGCTGGAGACAAGGACCGACACCACATGACATCCCGCATCGAGCTCGCCCGCGTCGATCTGCGCGGTCGTACTCCCTCCGTCGCCGAGCTGCGCGCCGCGCTGCCGCGCGGGGGAGTCGACGTGGACTCGGTGCTGCATCAGGTGCGTCCGGTGGTCGAGGCGATCCGTGATCAGGGCGTGTCGGCGGCGCTGGAGTTCAGCGAGCGCTTCGACGGGGTGATCCCGGCGACGGTGCGGGTGCCCGCGGCCGAGCTGGAAGCCGCGCTGGAACGGCTGGACCCGGCGGTCCGCGCGGCGCTGGAGGAGTCCATCGCCAGGGCGCGCAAGGTGCACGCCGATCAGCGGCGCACGGACAAGACCACCGAGGTGGTGCCGGGCGGCACCGTCACCGAGCGCTGGGTGCCCGTCGAGCGGGTCGGCCTGTACGTGCCGGGCGGTAACGCCGTCTACCCGTCCAGCGTCGTCATGAACGTGGTGCCCGCGCAGACCGCGGGCGTCGGCTCGCTTGTGGTGGCCTCACCGCCGCAGGCGCGGTTCGGCGGGCTGCCGCACCCCACCATCCTGGCGGCCGCGCAGCTGCTCGGCGTCGAGGAGGTATGGGCGGTCGGCGGAGCGCAGGGCGTGGCGCTGCTGTCCTACGGCGGCGTCGACACCGACGGCGCGCAGCTGGAGCCGGTGGACCTGATCACCGGGCCGGGCAACATCTACGTCACCGCGGCCAAGCGGCTGTGCCGCGGCCTGGTCGGCATCGACGCCGAGGCGGGCCCCACCGAGATCGCCGTCCTCGCCGACGCGACCGCCGATCCGGTGCACGTCGCCGCCGACCTGATCAGCCAGGCCGAGCACGACGTGCTCGCCGCCAGCGTGCTGGTCACCGACAGCGAGCAGCTGGCCGACGCGGTGGACGCGGCGCTGACCACGCAGCTGACCGTGGTCAAGCACGCCCACCGGGTGGGCGAGGCGCTGCGCGGCAAGCAGTCCGGCACCGTCCTCGTCGACGACATCGAGCAGGGCCTGCGCGTGGTGAACGCCTACGCCGCCGAGCACCTGGAGATCCAGACCGCCGACGCGGCCGCGGTCGCGGCGCGGGTACGCAGCGCCGGAGCGGTGTTCGTCGGCGCGTACGCGCCGGTCAGCCTGGGCGACTACTGCGCGGGCTCCAACCACGTGCTGCCCACCGCGGGCTGCGCGCGGCACTCCTCCGGCCTGAGCGTGCAGACCTTCCTGCGCGGGATCCACGTCGTGGAATACACCGAAGCGGCGTTGAAGGATGTCGCGGGCCACGTGGTGGCGCTGGCGAACGCCGAGGACCTGCCCGCGCACGGCCAGGCCGTGCAAGCGCGTTTCGAGGCCCTCTCATGACGCGCGCGGCGAGCGCGCCCGGCGCGGACCTGACCCTGGACGACCTGCCGCTGCGGGAGAACCTGCGGGGCAAGAAGCCTTACGGCGCACCGCAGTTGACGGTCCCCGTGCAGTTGAACACGAACGAGAACCCGCATCCGCCCAGCCGGGCGCTGATCGACGACGTCGCCGAGTCGATCCGCGCGGCCGCGGCGGACCTGCACCGCTACCCGGACCGCGACGCCGTCGCGCTGCGCACCGACCTGGCGCGGTATCTGACCACGCAGACCGGTATGGCGGTGGACACCGGCAACGTCTGGGCCGCCAACGGCTCCAACGAGATCCTGCAGCAGCTGTTGCAGGCCTTCGGCGGACCGGGCCGCAGCGCGCTGGGGTTCGTGCCCTCGTACTCGATGCACCCGATCATCTCCGAAGGCATCGACACCGAGTGGATCGAAGCAAAGCGCAACGCCGACTTCTCCCTCGACATCGACCACGCTCTGGCCGCGATCGCCGAGCGCACACCCGACGTGGTGTTCGTGACCAGCCCGAACAACCCCACCGGGCACAGCATCCCGCAGGAGGACCTGGCGCGCATCCTCGCGGCCGCTCCCGGCATCGTGGTGGTCGACGAGGCCTACGGCGAGTTCTCGGCGCAGCCGAGCGCCATCGGGCTGATCGACCGGTTCCCCGCGAAGCTCGTGGTGACCAGGACGATGAGCAAGGCGTTCGCGTTCGCCGGTGGGCGCCTGGGCTATCTGGTCGCCGCGCCCGCGGTGATCGACGCGATGCTGCTGGTGCGGTTGCCCTACCACCTGTCGGTGGTCACCCAGGCCGCCGCGCGCGCGGCCCTGCGGCATGCCGACGAGACGCTCGGCAGCGTCGCCGAACTGGCCGCCCAGCGCGACCGGGTGGCGGCGGCATTGCGCGAGCTCGGATACGACGTGATCCCCAGCGACGCCAACTTCCTGCTTTTCGGCCGCTTCGCCGACGCCGCGCGCAGCTGGCAGCGCTACCTCGAGCACGGCGTGCTGATCCGCGACGTCGGCCTTCCCGGCTATCTGCGCACCACGATCGGCCTCGCCGCCGAGAACGACGAACTGCTGCGGGTCAGCGGGCTGCTGGCAGGCAGCGACCTGGCACCGCGATGAACCAGCGCCGAGAAGCTATCGGCGGCAACCCGATTGGACGTGAGCATGAGTAGGACCGCCCGGGTGGAGCGGGTCACCAAGGAATCCGGCATCGTCGTCGAGCTGGATCTGGACGGCACCGGCAAGACCGAGATCGCCACCGGCGTCCCGTTCTACGACCACATGCTGACCGCGCTCGGCGCGCACGCGAGCTTCGACCTGACCGTGCGCGCGGAGGGCGACACCGAGATCGAAGCGCACCACACGGTCGAGGACACCGCGATCGTGTTCGGTCAGGCGCTCGGAAAGGCGCTGGGCGACAAGGCGGGGATCCGCCGGTTCGGCGATGCCTACATCCCGATGGACGAGACACTGGCGCACGCCGCCGTCGACGTGTCCGGCCGCCCCTACTGCGTGCACACCGGTGAGCCGGAGCACTTGGTGCACACGGTGATTCCCGGTTCCGGTCCCGGCGCGCCGTACTCCACCGTGCTCAACCGCCACGTGTTCGAGTCGATCGCGTTGAACGCGCGTATCGCGCTGCACGTGCGGGTGCTCTACGGCCGCGATCAGCACCACGTCACCGAGGCCGAATTCAAGGCGGTGGCCCGGGCGCTGCGCGCCGCGGTGGAACTCGACCCGCGGGTGAGCGGGGTCCCCTCGACGAAGGGAACGCTGTGAGCGCGAAAACGGTGGCCCTGCTCGACTACGGGTCCGGCAATCTGCACTCCGCCGAACGAGCGCTGACCAGGGCGGGCGCCCGCGTCGATGTGACCGCGGACCCGCAGGCGGTGCTCGCCGCCGACGGACTCGTCGTGCCGGGCGTCGGGGCGTTCGCCGCGTGCATGGCGGGACTGCGTGCGGTGCGGGGCGAACGCCTGATCGGGCAGCGGCTGGCCGGCGGGCGCCCGGTACTGGGCATCTGCGTCGGCATGCAGATCCTGTTCGAGCGGGGTGTGGAATTCGGCGAGCAGAGCGACGGGTGCGCCGAATGGCCGGGCACGGTGGAACGGCTGTCGGCTCCGGTGCTGCCGCACATGGGGTGGAACACCGTCTCCGCCCCGTCCGACAGCATGCTGTTCGCGGGCCTCGACGCGCAGACCCGCTTCTACTTCGTGCACTCCTACGCCGCGCAGACCTGGGACCTGCCGGCCGGCGAGCACTTCGCCGCGCCCAAGCTGACCTGGGCCGAGCACGGGGTGCCGTTCCTGGCGGCGGTGGAGAACGGCGCGCTGTCGGCGACCCAGTTCCACCCGGAGAAATCCGGTGACGCGGGCGCCCACCTGCTGCGCAACTGGGTGAACTCGCTGTAGGGCGATCCCGCGCACCGAGGCGCGCGGGACCGCCGCTGCGGTCAGTGCTTGCGGACCTTGCTGACCAGCCAGCGTCCGTCGACGTTGTCCACCGTCACGGTCATCGCCATGCGGCTGGTCTGCGGCAGACCGTCGGTCTCATCGCTGGTCACCGTCCGCACCACGTCGACGTCCACCTCGGCCCGGTTGTCGTCGCCGGAGACGATGCGGCAGTCGGCCGAGTTGGCCTCGGCGCGGATGTGCGCGGCCTCGGCACTGGATTGGATGTTGGCGCGGAAGTTCTCGAACTCGGCGCGGAACTCTCCGGTGCTGAGGTCGAGCATCCGGCGGGTGTGTTCGCCGAACCGCGCGTAGTCGTAGGTCGCCGCGGCGGAGCCGAATTCGCATCCCGCCAAGCGCGCCTCCTCGGGCGCGGCGGCGTTGGCGGCGGGTGCGGCGACGAAGGCCGCGAAGCAGGCTGCTGCCGAAAGCGACAAGGCGGCAGCGATTTCAGATCGTGACATGCACTTCCTCGGTGCGGAAGGGAAGCGGCGACCGGGGATGATCACCGAGCGGAGACGATACCGTCCGCGGCCCGTGCCGCGGCGATCCCAACTGCTGCCGACGCCCGGGCTGCCGGCTGGGGGCATACGCCGACTCGTCTCTGGGCTCGCTCCGGATCCGCGAGTGACCGTCCGGTCCTGCGGTCGACGGGGGCGGTGATCAACGGCTACGCCGTGCGGCGCGGGCTGGGCACAGTACGCGTTGCTCGTCCTCGCCTGTCACCGCACGCGCGCTCGACGCACCGATCAAGGACGCGTGCCGGTGGACCAGATCGGGGTGGTCCGCACCCGGGACAGGCGCCAGCCGTCGGTGGTGCGGACCGCGTCGAAACGGTAGACCTCGCCGAGGGTGTACTGCGGCCGCGGAATCGTCCCGTCGGAGGAGGCGGGTGCGAAAGTGGCGATCAAGTTGGCCCGCACGTCGGCCGCGCCGCCGCGCAGATCGATCAGCACGTTGCCGATCACGTGCTGAATGCGTTTGTCCTCGCCGTGGTTGCGGCTCGCCTGGGCGATCAGCGCGTCGCGCCCCTCGGCCGTGCCGCCGGGCGTCTTCGCGGTCGCGTCCGGGGTGTAGATCGCCCGCAGTTCCTCGAAGCGGCCCTCGTCCAAGGCGCGGCCGAGCCGGTCGACCAGAGCGGTGATCTGCCCGCGGTCCAGCATCTCGCGCACCTCCGGCGTGGGGGTCGCGGCGGCGGAGGCGCAGGCGGCGGTCAGGGCGGCCAGCGGGAGAACGAGCAGGGGGAGGGCCGAGCGAATCTTGCGCATCGAAGTCGCCTTCCGGACGGAACGTTGGCCTGTCCAACGTTGGTGACTCCAACGTAACAGATCGTGGGTGCTGCCAACAAATCTTGTTAGAGTGGCCGCATGGACATCGCGCACGAAGACGCCGCGGGGCGGCTCCGCGTCCTGCCCACCAGGCTGGTCAATCAGGTCGCGCTGGTGGCGAATCGGGCGACCGAGCGGGCGCTGGAGCCCACCGGCTCCCGGCGGCACCATTACGCGCTGCTGGCCACGCTCGGTGAGTTCGGTCCGGCCAGCCAGGCGGAGCTGGGCAGGCGTACCCGTATCGACCGCAGTGACGTGGTCGCGGCGGTGAACGATCTCGCCGCGCGCGGGCTGGTCGAGCGCAACCCCGACGCCGCCGACCGACGCCGCAACATCGTCACGCTCACCGCGGCGGGCGCGCGCCACCTCGACGATCTCGACGAGCGCCTGAAGGTCGCCCAGGACGAATTGCTCGCGGGCTTCTCCGAGCGCGATCGGCAGACCCTGGTCACGCTGCTGACCCGCATCCTGGACGCGCACGCGCCAGGCCCGCCGCGGTGATCGACGTCCCATCCGCCCAGGCCCTGCACTCGGACGCGGCCGGGTAACCACTAGGCTGCTCTCGTGAGTCTTGTGCTGCTACCCGCCGTCGATGTCGCCAACGGAGAGGCTGTGCGCCTCGTGCAAGGAGAGGCCGGCAGCGAAACCAGCTACGGCTCGCCTCGCGAGGCGGCGCTGGCCTGGCAGGAAGCCGGCGCGGAATGGGTGCATCTGGTCGACCTGGACGCGGCGTTCGGGCGCGGCTCGAATCGGGAATTGCTGGCGGGCGTGGTCGGTGAGCTCGACGTCAAGGTGGAACTGTCCGGTGGCATCCGCGACGACGAAAGCCTGGAGGCGGCCTTGTCCACCGGCTGCGCCCGGGTGAATCTCGGCACCGCCGCGCTGGAGGACCCGGTCTGGTGCGCGAAGGCCATCGCCCGGCACGGCGAGCGCATCGCGGTCGGCCTCGATGTGCGCATCATCGACGGCGAGTACCGGCTCCGCGGCCGCGGCTGGGTCAGCGACGGCGGCGATCTGTGGGAGGTGCTCGAGCGCCTGGAGCGCGACGGCTGCTCGCGTTACGTGGTGACCGACGTGACCAAGGACGGCACGCTCACCGGCCCGAACCTTGACCTGCTGCGCGAGGTCTGCGCGGCCACCGACGCACCCGTCATCGCCTCCGGCGGGGTGTCCACCATCGCGGACCTGGTCGCGATCGCCGAACTCGTGCCCGACGGCGTCGAGGGGTCGATCGTCGGCAAGGCGCTCTACGCGGGCCGGTTCACCCTGCCCGAGGCGCTGGCCGCGGTGAGATGACCCAGGAACTGTCGAACCTGCTCGCGGCGGCGAGCGAGGTCCTGGATTCGGTGTGTTCGCGGTTCGTCGAGGGTATCGGCGCGCCGAGCGCGGTCGAGAAGGGCCGCAACGATTTCGCCACGGAACTCGACCTGGAGCTGGAGCGCACCGTCTCCGCCGAGTTGCTGCGCCGCACCGGGATCGAGGTGCACGGCGAGGAGTTCGGCGGACCGCAGCTCGCCTCCGGCACCGCGTGGGTGCTCGACCCGATCGACGGGACGTTCAACTACTCCTCCGGGCATCCGCTCTCGGGCATGCTGCTCGCGCTGGTCCGCGACGGGGAGCCGGTGCTGGGACTGACCTGGCTGCCGCTGCTCGGCCGCCGCTACGCCGCCATGGCCGGGGGCCCCGTGCTGCTGGACGGGCAGCCGCTGCCGCCGCTGCCGCGCGGGAAACTCGCCGAGGCCATGATCGGTTTCGGCGCGTTCAACGTGGACGCGCACGGCCGCATCCCCGGACAATTCCGCTTCGACCTGCTCGGACCGCTGAGCAGGCTGTCCTCCCGGGTGCGCATGCACGGCTCGACCGGCATCGATCTGGCATTCACCGCCTCCGGGGTGCTCGGCGGCGCGATCGTGTTCGGGCACCATCCCTGGGACAATGCGGCGGGCGTCGCCCTGGTGCGCGCGGCGGGTGGCGTGGTCACCGACCTGGTGGGCAGGCCGTGGACCATCTCCTCCGGCTCCGTGCTCGCGGCCGCGCCCGGCGTGCACGAGGAACTGCTCGACATGATCTGCACGGTCGCCGATCCGGCGGCCGCGGAGGAAGGGTGAGGCAATGACGTTGGCCGTACGGGTGATCCCGTGTCTGGACGTCGACGCGGGACGGGTGGTCAAGGGCGTCAACTTCGAGAACCTGCGCGACGCGGGCGATCCCGTCGAACTGGCCGCCCTCTACGACGCGCAGGGCGCCGACGAGCTGACCTTCCTGGATGTGACCGCCTCCACCGGTGATCGCGGCACGATGATCGACGTGGTGACCCGCACCGCCGAACAGATCTTCATCCCGCTCACCGTCGGCGGCGGGGTGCGCACGGTCGAGGACGTGGACCGCCTGCTGCGCGCGGGCGCGGACAAGGTCTCGGTGAACACCGCCGCGATCGCGCGGCCGGAGGTGCTGCGCGAGATGTCCGAGCGCTTCGGCTCCCAGTGCATCGTGCTGTCGGTGGACGCGCGCACCGTGCCGGACGGGCAGCCGGAGACGCCCTCCGGCTGGGAGGTCACCACGCACGGCGGCAAACGCGGCACCGGCATCGACGCCGTCGAATGGGCGGTGCGCGGCGCCGAACTCGGCGTCGGCGAGATCCTGCTCAACTCCATGGACGCCGACGGAACCAAGGCCGGTTTCGACCTGCCGATGATCCGTGCCGTGCGGGAGGCCGTGACGGTCCCGGTGATCGCCAGCGGGGGAGCGGGCGCGGTCGAGCACTTCGCCCCGGCTGTGCACGCGGGCGCCGACGCAGTGCTCGCGGCCAGCGTGTTCCACTTCGGCGATCTCACCATCGGCCAGGTCAAGGATTCGATGCGGGCGGAGAAGATCGTCATCCGGTAGCGGTCGGGCGGAAATCGGCGCCCCCTGTTATAACGGTGCCATGAGTCTCGATCCCGCTATCGCCGCCCGTCTCAAGCGCAACGACGCCGGGCTGGTCTCGGCCGTCGCGCAGGAACGCGCCACCGGTGACGTGCTGATGGTCGCGTGGATGGACGACGAGGCGCTGGCGCGCACGCTGGAAACCCGTAAGGCGACGTACTATTCGCGCTCCCGTCGGCAGTACTGGGTCAAAGGGGAGACTTCCGGCCACACCCAGTACGTGCACGAAGTGCGGCTCGACTGTGACGGCGACACGATCCTGCTGGTCGTCGATCAAGAGGGGGCGGCCTGCCACACCGGCACGCACACCTGCTTCGACTCGGATGTGCTCCTGGCCCCGCGATCCTGAGCAGGCGCCGGGCTAGCCGCCGTTCGGGCGTCGGTCGTCCGTCGCCGGGATGAGTCCGCCGAGCTGGTCGAGTTGGTCGAGCGCGTCGACGAGCCGCTCGGCCAGCAGTTCGCCCAGTTCGGCGGCCTGGGCTTTCTGCGCGTCGTCCAAGCCGTCGAAGACCAGGTGCCGCACGGCCGCCAGATATCCGGGCGCGGCTTCGACGACCTTCAGGTACCCGTCGTCGGTGAGCACGGCGTGCACGCCGCGCCGTCCCGCGGTTGCCGAGCGCTGTGCCCAGCCCATCCGCTCCAGCTTGGAAACCACGTGTGACAAGCGCGATAGCGATGCATTTGCCTTGTGGGCAAGCTCACTCATCTGCAACCGGTGGCCCGGTTCCTCCGACAACAGGGTCAGTACCCAGTACTCGAAATGCGTCACGCCGGACTCGCGCTGGAGTTGGGTGTCCAGGGCCCCTGGCAGTCGCGTCATCAGCGCCACGATCGCACGCCAAGCGCGTTGTTCGACCGGGTCGAGCCACTTCGTCACTGTGTGCCTTCTTTCAAGCCAAGTGACGTGGTTTCGTTCGTTGTCCTAGTGATTGTCGAGAAGCTTGTGCACAGTCACCCGCGACAACGAGTTTGCCACGACTTCGCTCGACCGTCATAAAGATGCTGCATGACGTGAGTTCACTCACACACCGCTCGAGGGCGTCTCCTCGGCCTTCGGTCGGGGCGGGTGCGTGCGGCGCCACCGGCGCAGCAGCAACAGCGCGACCGCGAGCAGGAGCAGCAGTGCCGCGACGACGGCACCGGTGAGCGCGGCGCCACGGAAGGCGGGCGCGTCGACATCCAGGATCCGTTCGCCCGCGTGGGCGGCGCTGCTATTGCCGAGCACGATGGTCAGCGTCATCAGGTTGGGCAGCGCGAACAGGATGGCGACGACCCCGGCCGCACCGGCGAGAAACTTGCCGGCCTTGCGCCGCCACACCAGCACGGCGAACAGCAGCAGGAAAAGGGTGACGATGGTGCAGATCCCGCCGAAGAACAGGCCCCAGCCGATGCCCTTGGCGAAACTACCGTGCACCATCGATCCCACCCGCTGCGCCCACCAGCGGGGGATGAACGCGGACAGGATGAAGTAGAGAACGACGAGGACGGCCAGCAGCACAGCGCCGCCGATGATCCGGGTGCGCCAGACCGCTGCGGTGGGTTTGCCCTCGCCGGGCTGGACCTCGGTCGAAGTCATGGATCCAGCCTAGGCCGCACCACGGCCCGGCAGCGGCTGCGCGGCCGCGGCGCGCCGCGCGGACTACCTGGTGCGCAGGTAGTTCAGGGCTTCGTCGGCGTGCACCGCGGCGCGCAACTCGCCGGTGATGATCTTGCGAATGGTGCGGTCTGTGTCGATGACGAACGTTTGCCGCTTCACCGGCGCGAGTTTGCCGAGCAGTCCGCGCTTCACGCCGAACTGCGCGGCGACGGCGCCGTCGGCGTCGGAGAGCAACGGATAACCGAGACGCTGCTTGTCGGCGAACCCGGCCTGGGTGTCGACGTCGTCGGTGCTGATGCCGACGCAGGTGGCGCCGAGTGCGGCGAACTCGGCGGCGAGGTCACGGAAATGACAGGCCTCGGCCGTGCACACGGGCGTATTGGCGGCGGGATAGAAGAAGAGGACCAGGGGGCCGTCCGCCAGCAGCGCGTCTAGCGAGCGGGGGGTGCCGGACTGATCGGGAAGCTCGAAAGCGGGGGCGAGCTGTCCTTGCTGCATAGCCGGAAAGCCTACCGGGCGCTTGATTGAATCGGGTATCCCGCTCTCCGGCGGCGGTCGGGGAAACCACGCTCCGTTGCTCGTGCCCGTCGAGGCGCCGCCCGCGCTCCGATCGCCGCGCCGGTGGCCGGGCACGAGCCGAGGGTGTGGCGGCTACGCGCCGATGAGCGCTGCCACCTCAGGGTTTTTGATCGCCATCACATCGAGGATGCCGTGGGCTCGCAGGAACGGCCGAAGCTCTCTGATGCGGTGGCTGTGGACGGCGTATTCGTCGGGAAAACAATTCTTGTCCAGGGACTCCAGTGCTTTGACGTAGGTGACGAAGGACGCGAGCGCGTTGCTCGGAGCACCCTGAGGGTGGGCCGGATGGCCGGTGGCCCCTTGGCGCGGGGCGTGCGGGCGCGGGACGCTGTGGTTCGGGATGTGCCGAGGACCCTCGGGCGCTACCGATTGCGAGGGGTACATCAGTTTGTCTCCTCTCGAGATGGATACCGCATGCGACGTGGAACGCCGCGAGTGTAGTGAGCGCCGCCACACCTTCGGCGGCCGCGTGAGAACCGGACGGTCGACCTGATTTGTCGCGTTTGTCGCGTCCGCCCCCATGTCACCGGCACCGCTCACCGGTCGATCGGCCCGGCCTGGGATGATGAGTGCATGCCAGGCGCGTCCACTCCCACCACCACGACCCGCGAACAGTTCCATCAACTGGCCGCGGAGCACCGGGTGGTCCCGGTGACCCGAAAGGTCTTGGCGGACTCCGAGACTCCGCTGTCGGCCTACCGCAAACTCGCGGCCGACCGTGCGGGCACCTTCTTGTTCGAGTCCGCCGAGAACGGCCGGTCGTGGTCGCGCTGGTCGTTCATCGGCGCGGGGAGCCCGTCGGCGCTGACCGTGGTGAACGGCGAGGCGGCCTGGCTGGGCAGCGTCCCGGCCGACGCGCCCTCCGGCGGCGATCCGCTGGTCGCGCTGCGCGAGACGCTGGAACTGCTGCGCACCGAGCGCTTGCCCGGCCTGCCGCCGCTGACCGGCGGCATGGTCGGGTACCTCGGCTACGACGCGGTGCGCCGGATGGAGCGGCTGCCCAGCCTGGCGCTGGACGACTTGCGGCTGCCGGAGATGGTCCTGCTGCTCGCCACCGACCTGGCCGCGTTCGACCACCACGAGGGCGCCATCACGCTGATCGCCAACGCGGTCAACTGGAACGGCACCGCCGAGCGCGTCGACGAGGCCTACGACGACGCGGTGGCCCGGCTGGACCGGATGACCGCCGCGCTCGGCGCGCCCGCCGAATCCACCGTGTCGGTCTTCGACCAGCCCGAGCCGCGGTACCGGCGCAGGCGCACCACCGAGGAGTTCGGTGCGGGCGTGCGCCGCCTGGTCAAGGAGATCGAGGCCGGCGAGGCGTTCCAGGTGGTGCTTTCCCAGCGTTTCGAGATGGACTACGACGGGACGCCGATCGACCTGTACCGGATGCTGCGCGCGTCCAATCCCAGCCCGTACATGTATCTGCTGCACATCCCGGACGGCCAGGGCGGCACCGCGTTCTCCATCGTCGGCTCCAGCCCGGAATCGCTGGTCACCGTGAAAGACGGTGTGGCGACGACCCATCCGATCGCGGGTACCCGCTGGCGGGGCAGCACCGAGGAGGAGGACCTGCTGCTGGAGAAGGGCCTGCTCGCCGACGAGAAGGAGAACGCCGAGCACCTCATGCTCGTCGACCTCGGCCGCAACGACCTGGGCCGGGTGTGCGAGCCGGGCACCGTGCGGGTCACCGAGTACCGGCACATCGAGCGCTACAGCCATGTCATGCACCTGGTGTCCACGGTGTCGGGCCGGTTGGCGCCCGGCCGGATCGCGCTGGACGCGGTGCGGGCGTGCTTCCCGGCGGGCACCCTGTCCGGTGCGCCCAAGGTGCGCGCGATGGAATTGATCGAGGAACTCGAACCGACCCGGCGCGGCGTCTACGGCGGCGTCGTCGGGTACCTGGACTTCGCCGGTGACGCCGATACCGCCATCGCCATCCGCACCGCGCTGCTGAAGGACGGCACGGCCTACGTGCAGGCGGGCGCGGGCGTGGTCGCGGACTCGAATCCCGAATACGAGGACGTGGAGTCGCGTAACAAGGCGATGGCGGTGCTGAAGGCGGTCGCGGCGGCCGGAACGGTACGGGCCTACGGCGCGGAGCCGGAGCCGGATGTGGCGGACGGTGGATCGCTATGACAGCTGCCCACCCCGAAGGCGAACCCGGCCCGGCGCGGGAGTCCGCCCCGGAGACCGGCGGGCCGGAAGCCGGTCCAGCCGCACCGGATTCCGCCGCACGCGCCGATCCGCCGGGCACGGGAAGCGAGTCGCGCCGGAGATACCCCGTGGCCCCGGTCGCGCTGCTCGCCGTCGCCGCCGCCGCGCTGTGGGCGTCGTCCCGGATGACCTGGGTGACGGTCAGCTCTTCCGACGGCCTCACCCAGCCCCGCACCGATCATCTCGACGGCGGGGTGTGGTTCGGCGCGCTCACGCCGCTGGCGCTGGTGCTGCTCGCCTCGATCGCGGCCGTGCTGGCCACCAGGGGCTGGCTGCGGCGCGTGGTCGGCGTGCTGATCGCGTTGGTCGCGGCGGTGGCCGCGGTGCCCGCGTTCGCGCTGCTGACCGATTCCGGCAAGATCACCGAGCGGGCCGCGACACTCGCCGAACTCCCGGCGCGCGCCCAGGTGGAGACGGCGACCACGTCGGCGTTCCCGGCCGTGCTCGCGCTGCTCGGCGCGCTCGCCGCGTTCGGCGCGGGCGCGCTGCTGGCCCGGATGCCCGCCGAGGCGGCCCGGATGTCCGGCAAGTACGACAACCCGGTCTTCCGGCGCGCCGACGCCACCGCGGAGGTCGCGCAGCGGCGCGCGCAATCCCCGGACGATGTGTCCTCGCCCCAGCTGTCCGAGCGCGTGCTGTGGGACGCGCTGGACGCCGGGACCGACCCGACCGACGAGCCCGCCGCCGGGCCGTCGGGTCCGGCGGACCCGGAGCACGGTGAGGCGGACCGACGTGGCCGCTGAGCTGTTCCCGCGCGGCAGGTGTGGCGGGTACCACCTTGCGCGGAACCCTTCCGCATGGTTGAACCCGAGCCCCGGCGCATCCGCGCCCGGTAGGTCCATTTATTCTTTGTCAGCATCGGTGAGACAGCGCCTGGGGGGATTCTCAGGTAGCAAGTCCGTCTCCCCAGAAAGGATTCGAGCCAGATGACGGTACTCGACTCGATTCTCGACGGGGTCCGCGCGGATGTGGCCGCTCGGGAAGCCCTTCTCGACTTCCAGGCGGTCAAGGCGGCCGCCGCCGCCGCGCCCGCGCCGCTGGACGCCCGCGCGGCGCTGCTCGAGGACGGCATCGGCGTGATCGCCGAGGTCAAGCGGGCAAGCCCGTCCAAGGGCGAGCTGGCGGACATCCCGGACCCGGCGAGCCTGGCCAAGTCCTACGAGGACGGCGGCGCGCGGATCATCAGCGTGCTCACCGAGGGCCGCCGCTTCAACGGGTCGCTCGACGACCTGGACGCGGTCCGCGCCACGGTGAACATCCCGATCCTGCGCAAGGACTTCGTCGTCGGCCCCTACCAGATCCACGAGGCGCGCGCGCACGGCGCGGACGTCATCCTGCTGATCGTCGCGGCACTGGAGCAGGACGTGCTGTCCTCCCTGATCGACCGCACCGAGTCGCTCGGCATGACCGCGCTGGTCGAGGTGCACACCGAGGAGGAGGCCGACCGCGCGCTGGAGGCGGGCGCGTCGGTGATCGGGGTGAACGCCCGCAACCTCAAGACGCTCGAGGTCGACCGCGACGTGTTCGCGCGGATCGCGCCCGGACTGCCCACCGAGGTGATCCGGATCGCCGAATCCGGCATCCGCGGCACCGCCGACCTGCTGGCCTACGCGGGCGCGGGCGCGGACGCCGTTCTCGTCGGCGAGGGCTTGGTGACCAGTGGCGACCCCCGCGCGGCGGTCTCGGAACTGGTGACCGCGGGCACCCACCCGTCCTGCCCGAAGCCGGCACGGCGGGGCCGGTGACCGGCGTGGCAGCGGTACCACAGGCCAGTGACGGCGTCGCCCAGCGCAGCGGCCACGAGCCCGACGTGGGCGGGCATTTCGGCGTCTACGGCGGCAGGCACGTCCCCGAGGCCCTGATGGCCGTCATCGAGGAGGTGACCGCCGAATACGAGAAGTCCCGGATCGACGAGTCCTTCCTCAACGAGCTGGACCGGTTACAGCGTGACTACACCGGGCGCCCGTCGCCGGTGTTCGAGTGCACGCGGCTGGCGGAGCACGCGGGCGGCGCGCGCATCCTGCTCAAGCGCGAAGACCTGAACCACACCGGCTCGCACAAGATCAACAACGTGCTCGGCCAGGCGCTGCTCGCCAAGCGGATGGGCAAGACCAGGGTGATCGCGGAGACCGGCGCGGGCCAGCACGGCGTCGCCACGGCGACCGCCTGCGCGCTGCTCGGCCTGGACTGCGTCGTCTACATGGGCGCGGTCGACACCGCCCGCCAGGCGCTGAACGTGGCGCGCATGCGCCTGCTCGGCGCCGAGGTGATCTCGGTGACCTCCGGTTCGCAGACCCTCAAGGACGCCATCAACGAGGCGCTGCGCGACTGGGTGACCAACGCCGACGACACCTACTACTGCTTCGGCACCGCCGCGGGCCCGCACCCGTTCCCGATGCTGGTGCGCGATTTCCAGCGCATCATCGGCATGGAGGCTCGCGCCCAGGTGCAGGCCGCCACCGGCGGGCTGCCCGACGCGGTCGTCGCCTGCGTCGGCGGCGGATCGAATGCCATCGGCATCTTCCACGCGTTCCTCGACGACGCCGACGTCCGGCTGATCGGCTACGAAGCGGCCGGTGACGGCGTCGACACCGGCAGGCACGCGGCCACCTTCACCGGCGGCACGCCAGGAGCGTTCCAGGGCGCCTACTCGTACCTGCTGCAGGACGAGGACGGCCAGACCATCGAGTCGCATTCGATCTCGGCGGGCCTGGACTATCCGGGTGTCGGCCCGGAGCACGCCTACCTCAAGGACGTGGGCCGCGCCGAGTACCGGCCGATCACCGACACCGAGGCGATGGACGCGCTGCTGCTGCTCAGCCGCACCGAGGGCATCATCCCCGCGATCGAGTCGGCGCACGCGGTGGCAGGCGCGCTGCAACTGGGCAAGGAACTCGGCCCCGGCGCGGTCATCCTGGTGAACCTCTCGGGCCGCGGTGACAAGGACATGGACACGGCAGCGCGGTGGTTCGGGCTGTTCGACGACGAGCCGAAGGAGGAGGGCCGGTGAGCCAGCAGTCCCGCTTGGCGAACACCTTCGCCGCCTGCCGCGCCGAAGGGCGCGCGGCGCTGATCGGCTACCTGCCCGCAGGCTACCCCGATCTGGCCGGTTCGATCGAGGTCGTGCGCGCCATGGTCGACGCGGGATGCGACATCATCGAGGTCGGCGTGGCCTACTCCGATCCGGTGATGGACGGCCCGACCATCCAGGCCGCCGCTGAGCAGGCGCTGCGCGGCGGCGTGCGGGTGCGCGACGTGTTCACGGTGGTCGAGGCGATCACCGGCGCGGGCGGCAAGGCCGTCGTGATGAGCTACTGGAACCCCGTGCTCAAGTACGGCGTGGATCGCTTCGCGCGGGATCTGGCCGCCGCGGGCGGCGCGGGCATCATCACCCCGAATCTGATTCCGGAGGAGGCCGACGACTGGTTCGTCGCCTCGTCCACGCACAACCTGGACCGCATCTTCCTGGTCGCGCCGTCGTCCACCGAGGAGCGCCTGGTGAAAACGCTCGAGGCCAGCCGTGGCTTCGTCTACGCGGCCTCGACCATGGGCGTCACCGGCGCGCGGGACGTGGTGTCCTCGGCCGCGCCCGCCCTGTGCGCGCGGATCCGGACGCACTCCGACATCCCGATCGGCGTCGGGCTCGGCGTCCGCTCGGGCGAGCAGGCCGCCGAGATCGCGTCCTTCGCCGATGGCGTGATCGTCGGCTCGGCGCTGGTGAGCGCGGCGGGACAGGGTCTCGATGCCGTCCGGGCACTGACGGCGGAACTCGCCGAAGGCGTGCGCTCGGCCACCGTGGCGTCCTAGGAAGGCGGTTCGGCCGGGCGGCGAAATCGGCCCGCCCCCGCCGCTGTACCCACGCAGATGGGGTAACGCACCCCGGCGGCCTGCCCCTGGTCGGCCTCGTCCCGTGGTGCCCTGGTCGCCGCTGCGACACGAGACCAGCGATCCAGTCCGGCCAACCGGACGCGCACGAGCCGGTGCACCGGATGGCGTGACTCCTGTCGGGGACGTGCAAGTCACGGGAGTGCGCCTGGCCGCGCTCGCCGCAACGGCAGGGTTCTCGCTGCCCTACCGGTGGCTGGGGCGTCCGGGCGTCGCGACGGCGCGCCTCAGCACGACAAGGGCGGTGCGGTGGTGGCGTGGCGGCCGAGCTTCTCCGCTACGGTGACCCCGTGACGTTACGAGTCCTCGCAGACAGTGTCCTGGCCGACGGCGGCGTCAGCGGCGCCCTGCTGGCCTACATCCCCAGCCCCGCGCGGGGCGTGTGGCAGCTCGGGCCGTTCCCGCTGCGGGCGTATGCCCTGTGCATCATCCTCGGCATCGTCGTCGCGATCTGGTGGGGCGAACGGCGCTGGCGCGCACGCGGCGGGCAGCCCGGCGCGATCCTGGACGTCGCGATGTTCGCGGTGCCGTTCGGTCTGGTCGGCGGCAGGCTCTACCACGTGGCCACCGACTGGCAGAAGTACTTCGGCGCGGACGGGAATCCGGTCGACGCGCTGAAGATCTACCAAGGCGGGCTCGGCATCTGGGGCGCGGTGCTGCTCGGCGGCATCGGGGCGTGGATCGGCTGCCGGGTGTACCGGATCCCGTTGCCGGCCCTGGGCGACGCGGTCGCCCCGCCGATCCTGCTCGCCCAGGCCATCGGCAGGCTCGGCAACTACTTCAACCAGGAACTGTACGGCCGCGAGACCGACCTGCCCTGGGGCTTGGAGATCTACCGGCGGGTGGGCGACGACGGCAGGCTCGACATGATGAACGGCGCCTCCACCGGCGTGGTCGACAAGATCGTGCATCCCACCTTCCTGTACGAACTGCTGTGGAACGTGCTCGTCGTCGTGCTGCTGGTGTTCGTGGACAAGCGTTTCCGGATCGGGCACGGCCGCCTGTTCGCGCTGTACGTCGCCGGTTACTGCTTCGGCCGGTTCTTCATCGAGCTGATGCGCGCCGACGAGGCGACGAAGATCGCGGGCATCCGGATCAATTCGTTCACCTCCGCCGTCGTATTCCTTGCCGCGATCGCCTACTTCGTGTTCGCGACGAAGGGCCGCGAAACGCCCGAGCAGTTGCAACCCGGCGCGAGCCCGCGGCCGTGGCCGTGGCAGATCCGCGCCCTGCGCGCCGCCGTGGCTGCGCCCGGAAAGTCCGCGCCGACCGGCGAATCCACGACCGGCATCGATGCACCGACGTCCGAGAGCGCGGTGTCCGATGCCGAGTCCGGCTCGGCGGAGCCGGGCGGGCAGCAGGCGGGCGAGACCGACGAGTCTTCCCGGACCGCCTCGGAGAAGGCCGATTCGGAAAAGTCGGCCTCCGAAAAGAACTGATCGCCCGGTACGGCCGGGACGGCGAACGGCACGGTTCTCGACTCGACCCGGCATCGTGGGCGCAGAACCGCCCCGGCGGCAACGTTCGGGCGATCCGTCGCGATAACTGTGCGCGGGGCCGAATGCCACCGGGGCGACAACCAGGTCGATCCCCGTGACAATGGCTCGTGATCGTCGCGAAACGGCAGTTCGGCGATTCAGCAGGACGGGGGCCGACCAAAGGGTGCCCGCACGACCGAGGAGGACCTGAGTGACCGACCCTTACCAGCAGAATCCGGAAACCGGTGGCCCGCAGTACGGCCCGCCCGGCACGGGTCCCGATCTGACCAAGCGGCTGGACGCGCAGAACCAGCCGCAGTACAGCGCCCCGTCGGACCCCTACGGTCAGCCGCAGTACAGCGCGCCGTCGGACCCCTACGGTCAGCCCCAGTACGGACAGCCCGTCGATCCCTACGGTCAACAGCCAGGGGGCTACCCGGCCGCCCCCTACCCGGTCGGGCCGCAGGGCTACAACCCCAACGACCCGGAGGCGCCTTGGGGCCGTGACCCTTTCGGTGTACCGCTGTCGGACAAGCAGAAGCTCGTCGCGGGGCTCCTGCAGATCTTCCTGGGCAGTTTCGGCGTCGGCCGCTTCTACCTCGGATACACCGGCCTGGGCGTAGCTCAGCTGGTCGTCGGCATCCTCACCTGCTTCACCGTCGGCTGGATCTGGGGCATCGTCGACGGCGTCCTGATGCTCACCGGCAAGGTGCCGGACAGCAACGGCCGCCCACTGCGCGACTGATCACGGCGGAACCGGCAGGCGGGAGCGGGGTGCCCGCCTTCCGGTCGACGCGGGTGACAGCGCTGCGCAACTCTTCCGCGCACCATGATCGCGATACTGTCGCTCGCGGCGGTCCGGGCGTAGCATGACCGGATTCGCGTGCCGTGTGTGGAGCTTCACGCACCGAAGAGAGGAATTCCGTGCGCCGTAAGTTGTTCGCCGCCGCCGTGCTCGCCGTCCTCGCCGCCACCGGACTGACCGCGTGCGGCGGGAGCGACCCGAACGTGCTGAAGGTCGGTACCGAGGGCACCTACACCCCGTTCAGCTACCAGGGCTCCGACGGCAAGCTCACCGGCTACGACGTCGAGGTGATCCAGGCGGTCGGTGACAAACTCGGCAAGAAGGTCGAATTCGTGCAGACGCCGTGGGACGCCATCTTCGCAGGCCTGGAGTCCAAGCGCTTCGATCTGGTGGCCAATCAGGTGACCGTGAACGACGAGCGCACGGCGAAATACGCGCTGTCGGCGCCCTACACCACCTCGGCGGGCGTGATCGTCACCCGCGCCGACAACAACGCCGTCACCGGGCTCGCCGACCTCGCCGGGAAGACCTGCGCGCAGTCGGCCACCAGCAACTGGAGCAAGGTCGCCACCGACGCGGGCGCGAAGGTCGAGGCCGTGGAGGGCTTCGTGCAGGCCATCCAGCTGCTGAAGAACGGCCGCGTGGACGCCACCGTCAACGACAACCTGGCCGTCGCCGAGTACACCAGGAAGACCGGTGACACCAGCGTGAAGATCGCCGCCCGGACCGGATCGGTGAGCAAGCAGGCGTTCGCTGCGCGCAAGGGTGACGCGCTGATCACCGACGTGGACAACGCGCTGAACCAGCTGCGCGCCGACGGCACGCTGGCGAAGATCTCCGAGAAGTATTTCGGGACCGACGTCAGCCAGTAGCCGACATCGTTCATGGACGCCGCCACCCGGAATCTCATCTGGCACAACCTGTGGCCGATGCTGCAGGCCACCCTCACCAAGACCCTGCCGCTCACCGCGATCAGCTTCGCCATCGGCCTGGCGCTCGCGCTGTTCGTCGCGCTGGCCAGGATGTCGCCGGTGTGGCCGCTGTCGGCGGCGGCCCGCTGCTACATCTCGATCATTCGCGGCACACCGCTGCTGGTGCAGTTGTTCATCGTGTTCTATGCGCTGCCGCAGTTCGGCATCGTGATCGATCCGTTTCCCGCCGCGGTCATCGCGTTCGGTCTCAACGTCGGCGGCTACGCGGCCGAAGTGGTGCGGGCCGCCATCCTGAGCGTCGCGGCGGGGCAATGGGAGGCGGCGCAGGCGCTCGGTATGTCGTATCCCTTGATGCTGCGGCAGATCATCCTGCCGCAGGCCGCGCGCATCGCCGTACCGCCACTGTCGAATACGCTGATCTCGCTGGTGAAGGACACCTCGCTGGCCTCGACCATCCTGGTGACCGAGCTGCTACGCGTCGCCCAGCTCGCCGCCGCGCCGACGTTCGATTTCTTCGCGCTCTACGGGGTCGCGGCGCTGTACTACTGGGTGATCTGCCTGATCCTCGGGTTCGGGCAGACCCGGCTGGAAACGAGGTTGGCCCGTCATGTCGCCCGATGAGTATCCGTTTGTACCTGCCGTGTGGCTGTCGTTCATATTTTTCACCAAGGTTTCACCGTGGCCACGGCGGGACCTGCCCACCGAGCGGGACTAGGCTCTACTCGTGATGCGACGGACGAAGATTGTGTGCACGCTCGGCCCGGCCACTGCCACCGAGGACCGTATCCGCGAACTCGTCGAGAGCGGCATGGACGTGGCTCGGCTGAACTTCAGCCACGGCGAGCACAGCGACCATGCCGAGAACTACAAGAAGGTGCGTCAGGCAGCCGACCACCTCGGCCGGGCGGTCGGCATTCTCGCCGACCTGCAGGGTCCCAAGATCCGCCTGGGGCGCTTCCTGGAAGGCAAAACCGTCTGGGCGACGGGCGAAGAGGTCCGCATCACCGTCGACGACGTCGACGGGACCCACGACCGCGTGTCCACCACCTACAAAGAGCTGGCGCAGGACGCCAAGGCCGGCGACCGCCTGCTGGTCGACGACGGCAAGGTGGGACTCACCGTCACTCGTGTCGACGGTAACGACGTGGTCTGCCGGGTCACCGAGGGCGGCCCGGTCTCCAACAACAAAGGCGTCTCGCTGCCGGGCATGGACGTGTCGGTACCCGCGCTGTCGCAGAAGGACATCGAGGACCTGGAATTCGCGCTGAAGCTCGGGGTGGACTTCATCGCGCTGTCGTTCGTGCGGTCCCCGTCCGACGTCGAGCTGGTGCACGACGTGATGGACCGGGTGGGCCGCCGGGTACCGGTGATCGGCAAGCTGGAGAAGCCGGAGGCGATCGACAACCTGGAGGCCGTGGTGCTGGCCTTCGACGCGGTGATGGTCGCGCGCGGCGACCTCGGTGTAGAACTGCCGCTCGAGCAGGTGCCGATCGTGCAGAAGCGTGCCATCCAGATGGCCCGGGAGAACGCCAAGCCGGTCATCGTGGCCACGCAGATGCTGGAATCGATGATCGAGAACAGTCGCCCCACCCGCGCCGAGGCCTCGGACGTGGCGAACGCGGTGCTCGACGGCGCCGACGCGGTGATGCTGTCGGGCGAGACCTCGGTGGGCAAGTACCCGATCGAGACGGTGCGCACGATGGCGCGCATCGTGCACGCGGTGGAGACCGAATCGACCAGGGTGCCGCCGCTGACCCACGTGCCGCGCACCAAGCGCGGTGTGATCTCCTACGCCGCCCGTGACATCGGCGAGCGGCTCAACGCCAAGGCGCTGGTCGCGTTCACCCAGTCGGGTGACACGGTGCGCCGCCTGGCCCGGCTGCACACTCCGCTGCCGCTGCTGGCGTTCACGCCGCTGCCGGAGGTGCGCAGTCAGCTGGCGCTGACCTGGGGCACCGAGACCTTCATCGTGCCAACGGTCGACAGCACCGACGCCATGATCCACCAGGTGGATGTAGCACTTCTGTCGATGGACCGATACCAGAAGGGTGACCTGGTGGTCATCGTCGCCGGGTCGCCGCCCGGTACCGTCGGTTCCACCAACCTGATCCACGTTCACCGAATCGGTGAGGAGGACCACTAGTGAGTGCTTCCCTGAGCAGCCCCGTCGACATCGCGGATTCACACGCGCCGCGCTCCGATCTGGATGTGCTGCTCGGCCTGCTCGATCTCGAGCAGGTGGACGAGGACGTGTTCGTCGGCCAGCACCCGGAGAAGGTGTGGAGCCGGACCTTCGGCGGTCAGCTCGTCTCGCAGGCCATCATCGCGGCGGGCCGGACGGTCGGTGACCGTCCGGTGCACGCCGTCAACGCGCATTTCGTGCGCGGCGGCGATGTGAAGAAGCCGATCGAGTACCGGGTGGACCGGCATCGCGACGGTCGCGCGTTCGCCAACCGCACGGTGACCGCCAGCCAGGACGGCCAGGAGCTGTTCGTGATGCTCGCCGCGTTCCAGGATTGGGGCACGGGGCTCGAGCACGCGCACGCCCAGCCGGACGTACCGGATCCGGAGACGTTGCCGCGGGTGGAGGAGAGCTTCGAAGGCTTGGAGGACAAGCTGGAGATGTTCGTCAAGGCGCCGCATCCGATCGACATGCGCTACACCAACGATCCGGCCTGGATTCTCAAGGGCACCGGGGAGCGGCTCAACCACAACCGCGTGTGGATGCGCGCGGACGGCAGGTTGCCCGACGACCCGCTGATCCATGTGGCGACGCTTGGCTATTCGTCCGACACCACGGTGCTGGACTCGATCATCACCACCCACGGGCTGTCGTGGGGTCTGGACCGCATCGTCGCGGCCACGGTCAACCACTCGATCTGGTTCCACCGCCCGTTCCGTTTCGACGAGTGGGCGCTGTACTGCACCGAGTCACCGGTAGCCGCGGGCTCTCGTGGCCTCGCGACCGGCCGCTTCTACTCCCGCAGCGGCGATCTGCTGGCCACCACGGTGCAAGAGGGGCTCATCCGCCACTTCCCGCCGCGGCGTCAGGACTAGAGCAGTTCACGGTCGCGATCGATGTCCAGATCGACATCGGTGCGTTGCGATGCGCGGATCGAGACCGGGATCCCGCCTCCCGGCTCGGTTCGCGCCAGCCCCGAGACGGCGTGCAGCAGTTCATGTTCCAATGCGGCCATGTGGGCGTCGGTGAGCTGATCGGGTGCGCCGACCAAACTGAGCGCGATTTCGTAGGTGTCGCGGTTGCCGGAAAATCCGCCGGGCGAATCCGCGCGGCAGCTGCTCTCGAGCGCCAGGTGGGCCGGGTCGTCGGCGTCGACCGGCAAGGTGAAGCGCCAGGCGAATACGTCACGGTCGGCGAGGTGGTCGTCGACCACCTCGCGCACGGTGTCGACGACGCGTTCGAGTATTTCCGGTGTCACATAAACATGGAGCGAAACATCCGAAATGCGTTTCGGCATGTCTGATTCCTGTCCTGTGTCGACGCAGCAACGGCGGAGAATGGTGTCCGGCGGGAGTTTAGTGCGTCGGGGAGGGAAAAGAACACAGCCGCGTGGTAACAGGTTGATACGCGGTGTATCCGGGCGCGTTGACCAGTGCGGTCGTCGCCGCGGCGGTCACCGGATGCGCTGGGCGGCGAGGAAGGTCGCCAGCGGCGCAGGCGCGCCACCCGGACGGATCACCAGTCCCCGGCGCTCGTCGTGGGGCCAGCGCGGCTGCTCGTGCGGGGCGAGCGCCAGCAGCAGCGGCACGAGCGCCTCGGCGATTCGATCGCCGACGTCGCAGAAAGCCTGGGCGGACAGCCCCACCGGGTCGGCGATGTTCTCCCGGCCGACCAGCGACAGGTCGTTGCGCGCGCGGTGCAATTCGGCGACCGTACGCGCGCCGGTGACGTGCGCGATGCGGTGGGCCTCCAGCAGCGTGAAGGTGCGCGCGCCCGCGCCGAAGGCCAAGTCGATCGCGTGCTCGCGAATCTGCTCGGTCATCGTGAGGACCAGGTCGGCCTTATCGATCATCTCCGGCTTCAGGCGACGGGCCCGGAAGTTGCTCGCGTCCGCGCCGAGCCCGGTGATGGTCTGCGCGGCGAGCGGCTCGACCGGAAATCCGACCAAGGCACGGGTGCCGGCGCTTTCGGCGGTGAGATAGGGGAGATCGTGTTCGACCGCGAGGGCGCGAGTGAGCCGCTCGGCGATCACCGACCGGCAAACATTGCCGTTGCAGACGAACAGGACGTGCATATAGAACACGATAAACGGCAGGGAGGCTAGCAGACGGTCCCAAGTCGTTGGTCCCACATGTGGGAACAACATATTCATCTGCCCGTAGCGCGCCGTACACGAAGCGCGCCGCTTTCGGCCACCGGCCTGCGACGTGCGTCACTCCGAAGAGCCGTGCGGTGCGATTCTATTCATGGCTGTACCCCGGGGCTCACGCGCTCAAACGCTGCTTTGTGATTTCCTTGTGATATGACAGCCGGGGCGGACTACTCGGATTCGCCGCTGTAGTAGATGGATTCGGGCACTTCTGCCACCAGTCCCGATGTGGCGCCGTCCGGGTCCATGCTTCGAGGCTGTCCAGATCGCGCCAGTACTGCCGCGCGCCCCGTTGCGGCGGGAACAGCGCCCACACGACGTCTTCGTGCAGCAACAACCCGTCCGGCCGATCTTTGTGCGAGCGATGGAGTTCGGGCCCCAGCCCGAGCAGCCGCAGCATCCCCCTCGGCCGCCGGCCCCGCATGCCGATGAGATGACCACCAGATCCGGAGCGGAACTCCGGTTACTCGTGACCGCGCCGCCGCGTCGTCGATCACCCACCGCCGAAATGCGACCCGATGGAGCCGCGTTCCAACCGAGGCGCCGGGCCCGGCGAGCGGGCTCAAAGCGACGGTGCGAAGGGATCCACCGATCGGCGGGCCGGACGCGTGGAATCCAGGGAATCGGCTGCTGCCGTAACACCACCTATTTCAGCGACGGACTCCACCCGGATCCGGCATCGGCGGCGGGTATTACCCGGCCGGGGGACTCGGCGGCCGCTGATGCACAGGAGGTGGAGGCTGCATCGGAGTACGGGGCCGCCCCCCGCTCTCGCCACTTCTGTTCGCGGAGGCCAGTTTCCGGTGACGATCGTAGGACAGTGCCGCCCACCTCGAGAAGAAAGCCGGGACCAGGCCGGTGGCAATTCCGATGATGAGAACGCCGAGCAAGGTGCCCAGAACATTCTCATACGGCGGAAATCCGGCAGCGAGAACGCCTAGCGCGAAAACCGAGATCATCCAGGCGAATACGATGTAGTAGAGGCCCCGCAGCATTCTTCCGCCGCCGTGTCGATGCTGCCGATCAACCACATCTCACTGACCTTGTTGCGCTCGCGAACCATCTGCGGCTGGTGCATCGATTGCGCTTGGAGGAGTGATTCCAACGCTGTGGATATTATCGACTCCGCTTTTTTCGAGAATTCAGGGGAATCGCTGCCGTTGGCACCCTTGATCGATTCCCATATCTATCGATTCCGATATGCCTATCGCTGCTACCAGCCCGGCCGTTATGGGACCTGCCAGAATTGCGACTGTTACTTCCGTCCCATCCATCCGACAATTCCTCTCCCGCGTGGGGTGAGTCGATGACGACTTGGCCGCAAACTTTGGGCAAATTCTAGCACCGTGGATGTCGCCGGCTGAAGTCTCGAAGCGTGCGGAAGCGCAGTCGTGTGTTGCCGAGTTGTGTTCCGCAAAAGGTCGCGCGGGCGCTCCAGCGTGCCGGAACGGCTCCGATTTCTCGGAGCGGGGAAAATTGGTCTGCCGTCGATGCGCCGCGAGCGGACGCTCGGGACGCCATGCGCTGCCGCCGGGTGAGTTCCGACCACTGCGCCGGTACCGGGATCGGTGAGGCGATCGCCCTGCGCGAGGCGCGGCGCGGAGCCTGCGCTCCACCGTGGTGCCGAGTGTGGGACTCGAACCCACACGTCCTTTCGGACAACGGTTTTTGAGACCGTCGCGTCTGCCAGTTCCGCCAACTCGGCGCACCGGGTGGCAACTATAGCGGGTCGGGTGGCGTGAGCGCGAATGGGTTGTCCTCTGCGGCGCGAGGGCACGGTTTGCGCAGGGTATATGCGTTCTATGTCGAAGTGAAAGGTACTCTTTACATCACTCGACAGCCCGATGGATGGCCGATGGTCGCCCGGTGCGAGCGCGGCTTTCTTTCGGTTGGGTCGGGACAGGGCATCGGAACCAGAGGGGTCTACCTATGAGCACAGCAGCTGGGGACACCGGCACCAAGCGGGACGCCGGGGCGAAGCGGGTCGTCGTCGCCGAAGACGAGGCGCTCATTCGCATGGATCTGGTCGAGATGCTGACCGAAGAGGGCTATCAGGTGGTCGGCGAGGCGGGTGACGGCCAGCAGGCGGTGGATCTCGCGGTGGAGCACCGGCCGGATCTGGTCATCATGGATGTGAAGATGCCGCGCCGCGACGGCATCGACGCGGCGGCCGAGATCGCGTCGAAACGCGTTGCCCCGGTGGTCATCCTGACCGCGTTCAGTCAGCGCGATCTGGTGGAGCGGGCGCGCGACGCGGGCGCGATGGCCTACCTGGTGAAGCCGTTCACGAAATCGGATCTGGTGCCCGCCATCGAATTGGCGGCCAGCCGCTTCCACGAGATCACCGCGCTGGAGAGCGAGGTCGCGAATCTCGCCGAGCGGCTGGAGACGCGCAAGCTGGTCGAGCGTGCCAAGGGTGTTCTGATGCAGACGCAGGGCCTTTCGGAGCCGCAGGCGTTCAAGTGGATTCAGCGCACCGCAATGGACCGCCGCACCACGATGAAGGCGGTCGCGGAGGTCGTCTTGGAGAACCTGACGCCGAAGTGACCGTGCGCGCGGCGGGAGAATTTACGCAGTCGAAACGTCGCGGTGAAGAACAATTCGAAACGATGTCGCGCGCATGATCCGAATGTGATGCGGAACTAACGTACCGACGCTATGTTCTGACCGGGCTGATGTCTCGGCCTCCTCGGCGACCCCGGGGGAGCACAGAACTTAGATGAGGTGAAACGTGCTTAGTTCGACATGGCGCAGTCGCTCGACGCGAGCTGTTCTGGCCGTCGGCGCCGCCGCCGCGCTGGTGCTGACCGGTTGTAGCGACAAATCCACCAGCAGCGGTTCGGATTCCTCGGGCACCAACGGCGCGGGCGGTCTGTCCATCCAGCCGCTTCTCCAGGTCGATCAGCAGGGCAAGGAAGTGCCCAAGGCGGACGCGGCCGCGGCGGCCGATCCCGCGGGCGACGGCAAGGCGACCTGCGCGCCCGGTACGGCCATCGCGATGGCGGGTGCGCTGACCGGCCCCGACGCCGCGCTCGGCATCAACATCGTCAACGGCGTCAAGCTCGCCCTGGACAAGCACAACAAGGCCAACCCGGGCTGCAAGATCGAGCTGAAGCAGTTCGACACCGAGGGTGACCCGCAGAAGGCCACCCAGGTGATCCCGCAGATCGTCAACGACCGCTCGATCATCGGGCTGGTCGGTCCCGCCTTCTCCGGCGAGACGAAGGCGACCGGCAAGATCCTCAGCGATGCGGGCCTGGTCTCGGTCACCTCGTCGGCGACCAACGCCACGCTGACCCAGAACGGTTGGACCACCTTCTTCCGCGGTCTCGCCAACGACGACGTGCAAGGTCCCTCGGTGGCGAAGTACCTGGTCAACGGTGCGGGCTACAAGAAGGTCTGCGTCATCCAGGACAACACCGACTACGGCACCGGCCTGGCGAAGTCGATCACCGAGGGCCTCGGCGCCGCCGCCGACCCGGCGTGCGCCGCCAGCATCAAGAAGGGCGACAAGGACTTCTCCGCGACGGTCACCAAGGTGGCGGCCGCGAATCCCGACGCCATCTTCTACTCCGGCTACTACTCCGAGGGCGCGCCGCTGGCCCAGCAGTTGAAGTCCGGTGGGGTGAAGGCGGTCTTCGTCTCCGCCGACGGCACCAACGACCCGCAGTTCGTCGCCCAGGCGGGCAGCGCCGCCAAGGGCGCGAAGCTGTCGTGCCCGTGCGGTCCCGCCCCGGAGAAGTTCGCCGCGGACTACGAGGCGCTCAACGGCCAGGCGCCCGGTGTCTACTCCGTCGAGGCGTACGACCTGACCACGATCCTGGCCAAGGGCATCGACGGCGGTAAGGTCACCCGCCCGGACCTGCTCGACTATGTACGGACGTACGACGGTGCCGGCCTCGCGCGTCAGTACAAGTGGAACCCGAACGGCGAGCTGACGAACGCGCTGATCTGGGTGTACGAGGTCAAGTAGTCCCGGATCCCGGGCGAACGGCACGTACGGGGGTTCATCCGAATCCCCGTACGTGCCGTTGTTCGGTGGGCGAAAGGATGAGGGGCAGAAATCAATGAAACAAACGTTATCGGCCGGTGGGATTCAACTCGCTGCCGGTTCGATCGACTTCAACTACGAGGGGTTGGTCGACAGTTTCTGGCGACTGACCGTCGACGGCGTGACATACGGCGCCATCTATGCGTTGGTCGCCGTGGGCTACACCTTGGTCTACGGCGTATTGCGGCTGATCAATTTCGCCCATTCGGAGATTTTCATGCTCGGGCTGTTCGGGCAATTGGTCGGTTTGATGATCTTCGGATTCGTCGCGAGTCCGGACGTTTACACCCAGGGCGTGGTGCTCACCATCGTCTATCTGGGCTTGGCGATGATCGTGGGCATGCTGGTATCCGGCGGGGCGGCCGTCGGATTGGAGCGGGTGGCCTACCGGCCCCTGCGCAGACGGGGCGCGAAACCGCTGGCCTTCCTGATCACGGCGATCGGCATGTCGTTCGTGCTGCAGGAGCTGGTGCACTTCGTGTTGCCCAAGCTGCGCCCCGATCTCGGTGGCACGAACGCTCAGCAGCCGATCCGGCTGGTCGAGCCGACCATTCAGTTCAGTTTCGGCGGTGCGGACGTCACCAACATCATGCTGCTGATCGTCGCGGCGGCGGTGGTGCTGGCGATCGCCACCGAGGTGCTGATCAACCGGACGAAGTTCGGCCGCGGCATCCGGGCCGTGGCCCAGGACCCGGACACCGCGACGCTGATGGGCGTCTCGCGCGAACGGGTCATCATGCTGACCTTCCTCATCGGCGGCGTGCTCGCGGGCGCGGCGGCGATGCTGTTCACGCTGAAGATCCCGAACGGGATCATCTACTCCGGCGGGTTCGTCCTCGGCATCAAGGCGTTCAGCGCCGCGGTGCTCGGCGGTATCGGCAATCTGCGCGGTGCGCTGCTCGGCGGCCTGCTGCTCGGTGTGGTGGAGCAATACGGCCAGATCCTCTTCGGCACCGAGTGGCGCGACGTGGTCGCGTTCGTGGTGCTGGTCCTGGTGCTGATGGTTCGCCCGACCGGCATCCTCGGCGAGAGTCTCGGAAGGGCGCGCGCATGACCGACACGACCAAGACGGCGTCCGCGCCGGACACCGCGCGCCGCGGCATCGGCGATGCGATCCGCACCTGGTGGGACGGCCTGAGCAGGCCCGCGCAGTGGGGCGTCGGCGTCCCGATCCTTCTGCTGCTCGCGCTGCTGCCGCTGTTCCCGCCGCCGCTGCTGAACACCCCCTCCTACAACTTCGGCCTGGTGATGGCGCAGGTCGCGATGTACGCGCTGCTGGCCATCGGCCTCAATGTGGTGGTCGGGCAGGCGGGTCTGCTGGACCTGGGCTACGTCGGTTTCTACGCCGTCGGCGCCTACACCGTCGGCCTGCTCACCAGCCCCAACAGCCCGTGGAACCAGACCGACGGCGGCTGGCTCGATCCGAAGTGGGCGTGGCTGGCCTGCCTGCCGATCGCGGTGGCGGTGACCGCGGTATCCGGCCTGATCCTCGGTTCGCCGACGCTGCGGCTGCGCGGCGACTACCTGGCGATCGTGACCCTCGGCTTCGGTGAGATCGTGCGCCTGCTCGCCGAGAACCTCACCGAGATCACCAACGGCAGCCTCGGCCTGTCGGGTGTGGCCTACCCGCACGTGGGCGAATCCGCGAGCAAACCGGAGGGCGTGTTCTCCGGCGGCAACAGCGGCGACCCCGACAGCGTCAACCTCCTCGACCGCGCCAGCTACGGCACCTACTGGTATTGGTTCGGCATGGCGCTGGTCGTCGTGGTGCTGCTGGTGGTCGGCAACCTGGAGCGCAGCCGGGTCGGCCGCGCCTGGGTGGCCATCCGCGAGGACGAGGACGCGGCCGAGATCATGGGCGTGCCCACGTTCAAGTTCAAGCTGTGGGCCTTCATGATCGGCGCCGCGGTGGGAGGCATGTCCGGCGCGATCTACGCCGGGCAGGTGCAGTTCATCAACCCCACCGGCTTCAACATCATCAACTCGATGCTGTTCCTGTGCGCGGTGGTCATCGGCGGGCAGGGCAACAAACTCGGGGTGATCTTCGGCGCGTTCGTCATCGCCTACCTGCCCGCGCGGCTGCAGTCGGTGAACCTGGTCAGCAACGAGTCGACAGGGTACGTCCTGCTGGCGATCGATGTCGCGGTGTTCGTCGCGCTGATCGTCGCCTGGCGGTTGTGGGCCGGCAGGCTGAGCGTCTGGCCACGGCGCGGCGTGATCACCGGCATGGTGGTGACCGGCGTGCTGGCGCTGCTGTTGCTCGGCAGCGTGCTGCTGTTCCGCAAGGGCGGCGCGCAGTCACTGGGCGACCTCAAATATCTGTATTTCGGTATCGCGTTGGTGGTGATGATGATCTTGCGTCCGCAGGGTCTGTTCCCGGTGCGCCAGAAGCTGCTCACCTACGGCAGGCAGGTGTATCTGGCCGTGCGCAGACCGGTCGCCACCGAGCCGATCGGAGCGGGACGATGACCGGGCCGGGCGCGGGCGACGCGCTGTTCGACAACGAGGACATGGCCGCGGGCTACGTGGCCGAACCGCAGCCGGAGTCGGCGGGCACGGTCGACGTCACCCAGGTGATCCCGGACCTCGCCGACGCCGAGACCGTCGCGGAAGTCGTCGCGCCGCATCGCGATATCGAGACCGCGGTGGGCGAGCCGCTGCTGCGCACCGAGGGCCTGACGGTGCGGTTCGGCGGTCTCACCGCCCTGGACCAGGTGAGTTTCGAGATCCGCCGCGGCGAGATCCTCGGTCTCATCGGGCCCAACGGCGCGGGCAAGACCACCTGCTTCAACGCGATAACCGGTGTCTACCAGCCCGCCTCCGGGCTGGTGTACTTCGACGGCAAGCCCCTGACCAAGACCAAGCGCAACGCGATCACCCGCCTCGGCATCGCGCGCACGTTCCAGAACGTGCGGCTCTTCGGCGAGATGACCGCCTTGGAGAACGTCGTGGTCGGCACCGACGCACGGCACCGGACCTCGGTGCCCGGCGCGGTGTTCCGCACGCCGCGGCATCGGCGTGAGGAACGCGACGCCATCGAGCGCGGCATGGCGCTGCTGGAGTTCGTCGGCATCGCCCCGCGCGCGGTGGAGAAGGCGCGCAATCTGTCCTACGGTGACCAGCGCCGCCTGGAGATCGCCCGCGCGCTGGCCACCGAGCCGAAGCTGCTGTGCCTGGACGAGCCCGCGGCCGGATTCAATCCGAGTGAGAAGTCCGCGCTCATGGATCTGATCCGCAAGATCCGCGACGACGGGTTCACCGTGCTGCTGATCGAGCACGACATGCGGCTGGTCATGGGCGTGACCGACCGGATCGTGGTGCTCGAGTTCGGCCGCAAGATCGCCGACGGGCTGCCCGCGGACATCCGGGACAACCCCGCCGTGATCGCCGCGTACCTCGGCGTGCCGGATACCGAGGTGAGTGAATCCGGTTCTCCGGCAACGGAAGACGGCGGAGACGTGTCGCCGTCGGATCCGGAGCCCGCGGCGGTGCCGCTCGGCAAGTCGGCGGTCACCGAGCCGGTCCCAGAGGCGGCGCGCGAGCCCGCGGGCGCCGGTCGGGGAGCCCCGCTGCTCGAAGTGGAGGAGATGGTCGTCAACTACGGCAGGATCCAGGCGCTGCACGGGATCTCGCTGACCGTCGCCGAGGGCGAACTGGTCACCCTGCTCGGCGCCAACGGCGCGGGCAAGACGACGTCGATGCGCGCGATGTCCGGGCTGCTGCCGCTGACCCGCGGCCGGATCATGTTCGAGGGCCGCGACATCACCCGGATGAAGGCGCACGAGCGGGTGACGCACGGGCTGATCCAGGCGCCGGAGGGCCGGGGCGTGTTCCCCGGTATGACGGTGCAGGAGAACCTCGACATGGGTTGCTATGGAAGGGGTTTCAAGCAGAAGGCCGAGTACGACCGGACGCTGGAGTGGGTGTTCGAGCTGTTTCCCCGGCTGCTCGAGCGGCGCAAGCAGGTGGGCGGCACGCTCTCCGGCGGTGAGCAGCAGATGCTCGCCATCGCCCGCGCGCTGATGGCACGGCCGCGGCTGCTGCTGCTCGACGAGCCGTCGATGGGCCTGGCGCCCATGGTGATCCAGCAGATCTTCCGGATCATCAGCGAGATCAACCAGCAGGGCACGACGGTGCTGCTGGTGGAGCAGAACGCCCAGCAGGCGCTGGCCCGCAGCGACCGCGCCTACATCATGGAGACCGGTGAGGTCACCAAAACCGGTCGCGGCGCGGAACTGCTCACCGATCCCGCGGTGAAATCGGCGTATCTGGGCGTGGGTTAGGCGCCCGCCTCGCCGTGCGCGGGGCCCGGGACGTGTCACGCGCGCCCGGTGCCCCGCAGGCGCGCCGACTCCGGTGCCGCGCGGGCCGGCTCGAGGCATGATCGTGACCATGGATGGTCACGACGAGCTGATGAGCCTGGCCGAGCGGTATTGGGACAGTGTGCTCGAGGCGGCGCCGAGCGAGGCGACCTTGCTCGGCGACCGCCGCTTCGACGATCGGATCGAGGATCTGTCCGTCGACGCGGAGCAGCGGTTGCTGTCGACCTGGCGCGGTCTGCTGCGCGCGGTCGACGCGCTCGACGCGGAGCCGTTGAGCCCGACCGACCGCATCACTCGCAGCCTGCTGCGCACCGAGTTGAGCGGCGCGGTCGAGCATCTGGAATGGCGGCCGGTGGAGATGGCCTCCGACCAGATGAACGGCGTGCACGCGGGCGTGCTGATGGTGGCGCCGCAGACGAACGCGCCGCGGCCCGAGCACGCGCTGGCACTGGTGCGGCGCTACCGGCAGTTCGGTGACATGCTCGGCCAGGCCGTGGAACGGTTCCGGGCGGGCCTGGCCGCCGGACGAGCGCCCGCGCGGATCACCATCGAGCGTTCGCTCAACCAGCTGGACGGTTACCTGGATTCCGACCTCGCCGCCGACCCGTTCGTCACCTTCGCCGGACCGGAGGGCTGGGACGGCGAGGCCGCGTGGCGCTCCGAGATGGCCGACGTGACGCGGGATGTCATCCGGCCCGCGTTCCAGGTCTACCGCGACGCGCTGTACGACGAGCTGCTGCCCGCCGCCCGTCCCGACGACCGGCCCGGCCTCGGCTGGCTCGGCGCCGACGGCGAGGACATCTACCAGCGACTGCTGCGCCACCACACGACGCTGCCCGATCTGGGCGCCGACGAGATCCACGACCTCGGGCTCACCGAGCTGGCGAAGCTGCGCGAGGAGTACGCGACGGTGGGCGCGCGCTTGTTCGGCACCGGCGATCTCGGCGAGATCTTCGCCCGCCTGCGTGACGATCCCGTGCTGTGCTACGACGACGCGGAGCAGATCATGTTCGACGCCCGCCGGGCGCTGGCCATGGCGGGCGCCGAGATGGGGAACTGGTTCGGGCGCCTGCCGAAGGAGTCCTGCGACATCGTCCCGGTGCCGGAATTCCTGGCCGCGGATTCGCCCGCGGCGTACTACTTCCCGCCCGCCGCCGACGGTTCCCGGCCCGGCACGTATTTCGTCAACCAGCACCATCCCACCGGCCGCGGCCGCTACGAGACCGCGTCGGTGGCCTACCACGAGGCGATCCCCGGCCATCACCTGCAACTCACCATCGCCAACGAACTCGACCATCTGCCGCGCTTCCAGCGCCAGTCCTTCGCCAACACCGCTTTCGTCGAAGGGTGGGCGCTCTACACCGAGCGTCTGGCCGACGAAATGGGTTTGTACGAGGACGATTTGGGCCGGCTCGGCATGCTGGCCGGAGACTCGTGGCGCTCCTGCCGTCTGGTGGTCGACACCGGCTTGCACGCGAAGGGGTGGAGCAGGCAGCAGGCCATCGACTTCATGGTGGCCAACGCGCCGGTCGGACTGGCCGAGATCACCGTCGAGGTGGACCGCTACATCGCCATGCCGGGGCAGGCGGTCGCCTACAAGGTCGGCCAGCTGGAGATCCTGCGCCAGCGGGTGGCGGCCACCGAGCGGCTCGGCGCGGACTTCGACATCAAGGCATTCCACGACGTGGTGCTCGGCTCCGGATCGGTGAGCCTGCCCGTGCTGCGAGAACTCGTCGCCACGCTGTGACGGCCGCGGGGCGCGATCGACACGCGTCCCGCGAGCCGGAAGTCCGGCGCCGGGGGCACCTGGGTGTCGGCGTATCGCCTTGTCGGTGCCGGTCCCTAGACTCTGGGGCGTGAGTTCACCCACGACCGCTCCGCGTCCCGCCCCCGCGTCCGGCTCCGGCGATCCCGGCTCGGGAGACCGGCCGACGTTGCTGTTGCTGGACGGGCATTCGATCGCCTATCGCGCGTTCTTCGCGCTACCCGCGGAGAACTTCAAGACGGTCACCGGGCAGACCACGAACGCGGTCTACGGTTTCACCGCGATGCTGATCAACCTGCTGCGCGACGAGAAGCCCACGCACGTGGCCGCGGCGTTCGACGTCTCGCGCCAGACCTTCCGCGCCGAGGCGTACCCGGAGTACAAGGCCAATCGCAGCGCCACCCCGGACGAGTTCCGCGGCCAGGTGGAGCTCACCAAGGACGTGCTGGGCGCCTTGGGCATCCCGGTGATGGCGATCGAGGGCTTCGAGGCCGACGACCTCATCGCCACGCTCACCACGCAGGCGACGGCCGCGGGTTTCCGCGTGTTGATCGTCACCGGCGACCGGGACTCCATCCAGTTGGTGAACGAGAACGTCACGGTGCTGTACCCGCGCAAGGGCGTCTCCGACCTGACCCGGTTCACCCCGGACGAGGTGATGGCGAAATACGGCCTCACGCCCAACCAGTACCCCGATTACGCGGCGCTGCGCGGCGACCCGAGCGACAACCTGCCCGGCATCCCGGGCGTGGGGGAGAAGACCGCCGCCAAGTGGATCCGCGAGTACGGCGACCTGAACACCTTGGTCGAGAAGGTCGATCAGGTGAAGGGCAAGGTCGGTGACGCGCTGCGCGCCAACCTGAGCAGCGTGGTGCTCAACCGGCAGCTCACCGAGCTGATGCGGGACGTGCCGCTGCCGTACACCCCCGACCAGCTGGCGCAGGGGCCGTGGGATCGCGAGAAGATCCATCAGCTGTTCGACGACCTCGAATTCCGCGTGTTGCGCGACCGGCTGTTCGAGACGCTGGCGCCGCCGGAACCGGAGGCGGAGGCGGGTTTCGAGATCAGCGGCGGCGCGCTGGAGATCGGCGCGGTCGCGGACTGGCTCGGCGAGCACGCGAAGGCCGGTGTGCGCCACGGTGTCTCGATTCTCGGCACGGGCTCCCCGGCCGGTGGTGACGTCCGCGCGCTGGCCATCGCGGCGGGCGACGGCGAGAGCGGTTACATCGACGTCACCGTGCTCACCCCCGAGGACGAGGCCGCGCTGGGCGCCTGGCTCGCCGACCCGGCGGTGCCGAAGGCGTTGCACGAAGCCAAGGCCGCCGTGCACGCGCTGCGCGGCCGCGGCTGGACCCTCGGCGGGCTGGCCAGCGACACCGCGCTGGCGGCGTATCTGGTCCGCCCGGGCCAGCGCACGTTCAACCTCGACGACCTGTCGCTGCGCTACCTGCACCGGGAGTTGCGCGCCGAGACCGACGAGACCGCGCAGCTGTCGCTGCTCGACGAAGAGGACGCCGTCGACGCCGAGCTGGCGCGGGCGCAGATGTTGCGCGCGCGTGCCGTCGCGGACCTGGCCGACGCGCTCGACGGGGAACTGGCCCAGATCGAGGCCACCCCGCTGCTGGCGGAGATGGAACTGCCGCTGCTGGGCGTGCTGTCCACCTTGGAAGAGGCGGGCATCGCGGTGGACACCGACCAGCTCGCGACGCTGCAGCGGCAGTTCGCCGACCGGGTGGCCGAGGCGGCCGAGGCGGCCTACGAGGTGATCGGCAAGCAGATCAACCTCGGCTCGCCCAAGCAGTTGCAGGTGGTGCTGTTCGACGAGCTGGACATGCCGAAGACCAAGCGCACCAAGACCGGCTACACCACCGACGCGGACGCGCTGGAGTCGCTGTACGAGAAGACCCAGCACCCGTTCCTGGAGCATCTGCTCACGCACCGCGACGCCACCCGCCTCAAGGTCACCGTCGACGGCCTGCTCAAATGCGTCGCCGACGACGGCCGGATCCACACCACGTTCAACCAGACGATCGCGGCCACCGGGCGGCTGTCCTCGACCGAACCGAACCTGCAGAACATTCCGATCCGCACCGACACCGGCAGGCAGATCCGCGACACCTTCGTGGTCGGCTCCGGCTACCAGTCGCTGATGACCGCCGACTACAGCCAGATCGAGATGCGGATCATGGCGCACCTGTCCGGCGACGAGGGTCTGATCGAGGCGTTCAACTCCGGTGAGGACCTGCACACCTTCGTGGCATCCAAAGCGTTCGACATCCCGATCTCCGAAGTGAGTCCGGAACTGCGCCGCCGGATCAAGGCGATGTCCTACGGCCTGGCCTACGGGTTGAGTTCCTACGGCCTGTCCGCGCAGCTGAAGATCAGCACCACCGAGGCGAAGGAGCAGATGGAGGTCTACTTCGCCCGCTTCGGCCGCATCCGCGACTACCTCTACGAGGTGGTGGAGCAGGCGCGCAAGGTCGGCTACACCGAGACGCTGTTCGGCCGCCGCCGCTACCTGCCCGATCTGGACTCCAGCAACCGGCAGCGCCGGGAATCGGCCGAGCGGATGGCGCTCAACGCCCCGATCCAGGGCACCGCGGCCGACATCATCAAGGTGGCGATGATCAACGTGCACCGGGCGATGCGCGAGGCGGGGCTGCGCTCCAGGATGCTGTTGCAGATCCACGACGAACTGCTGTTCGAGGTCGCCGACGGGGAACGAGAGACGCTCGAGGCGCTGGCACGCGAGCAGATGTCCGCCGCCATCGCCCTTTCCGTGCCGCTGGAGGTATCGGTCGGCGTCGGCCACAGCTGGGACTCCGCCGCGCACTGACCGGTGCGGCGCAGGAGGACATGCCGGGCCCGACCGCAGGGGCCCGGCATCCGGCATCCGGAGAGCTACCATCGGGCCGCCGCGTGCAAGTAAACGAATCACGGTGAACGGGACGGATGTCCCGTGCCGCGCGGCCACCTACCGTGGGGCTGGTCGTACCGAGGGATTCACGCATACCGAGCGCAGGGGATGGCCCATGACTGTCACCGATGAGTACCTGGAGAACAACGCGGCCTACGCGAGCACCTTCCGAGGCCCGCTGCCGCTACCGCCCTCGAAGGGCGTGGCCGTGGTCGCGTGCATGGACGCGCGACTGAACGTCTACGGCGCGCTCGGCCTCGCCGAGGGCGAGGCGCATGTCATCCGCAACGCGGGCGGCGTGATCACCTCCGACGAGATCCGCTCGCTGGCGATCAGCCAGCGACTGCTCGGGACCAGGGAGATCATCCTGATCCACCACACCGATTGCGGCATGCTCACCTTTACCGACGACGACTTCAAGGCGAGCATCCAGGAGGAGACCGGCATCAAGCCGGAGTGGTCGGCGGAGTCGTTCTCCGATCTGGAAACCGATGTGCGCCAATCGATCGCGCGCATCGTCGCCAGCCCGTTCGTGCCGCACAAGGACTCGATCCGCGGTTTCGTGTTCGACGTGGCCACCGGCAAACTGAACGAGGTTCTCCGTCGTCAGTAAGGCGAATCTCCCACTCCGGCGTGTTTCACGAGAGCCGGTGCGGAACGAGGCGCGCCGAACCCGCTGTGAGGTCCACGTCGTCGCGCGGCGGCGCGCCGTCGGAGGGGTCCTCCCGGTGCATCAGCGTCGTCAGGCGCTGCTCGAACTCGTGGTGTTTGCCGCCCTGGAAGACTGCCGTGACCTCCTCGAAGCCCGCGGCCGCCACGGGGCGGCCGGACCGCGTGCGAGTCCAGGGCAGTGCTCGGCTGCCGGTGAGCCTGTTCCAGGTCACTTCGGCGAAGGCCAGGAGGATGAGCAGCACCGCCAGACCCGGAATGGTCATGGCCACGAGGAGACCCATGTCACCGACGCTACCCTCGTACCGGCCGCAACGTCCTGAACTGCACGGATGGTACTCGTCAGTAGACAAATCGGGCATCGGATGTGGTTGCTATTGCGCCGCGATGTCCCTATTCTCGATGCCGTGCCGAATCCCGCCGACCGCCGCAGTGCAGCGCTCACCGTCGCAGACCGCGACAGCGCTCTGCTTTCGGCGTCGCTCATCGGGTCCTCCATGGCTGCGCAGGCTACCGCCTCCGAGTCCGAGGTTCGCGCCGAGCTACTTCCGCTCACCGCGACGGTGGCGCCGCGTCCCCGAGTTCTCGTAGTAGCCCGCCGTAGCGGGGTCTGATCCGGGCCGGCCCCCTCGCTGCGGGCTTTTCCACTTGTTAGTGCTGGTCCCCTCTGTCAACTGAGCCACGACATTCTTCGGGAAGACCTACTTTCAATGACCATCCTGACTCTTGATACAGACCTGTTCCACGCCGCCGCTCCCAAGGCCCTACGTGCCGAAGCGGCCGGGCTGACCTCGGCGGAGTTCCACAGCCACTACTGTGCGCACGGCGGTCCGATCCGCCTCGGCGAATGGTCGCCCGCGGGCGCCAGGACCGCGGAGTTCACCGCCACGCTGGAGTTCGCAGGCCATCTGCGGACCGTCATCGCCACCGGCAGCCCCGTCGCGGCGATGACCTCGGCCCTCTACGAAGAGGGCTATCCCGTGGAGATCCTGCAATTCCACCAGCGGCGCACCGCGGAGGGCACCGCCACGTTCGTGCAGTGCGAATGCAACGGCAGGCGCGGCTGGGGCGCGGCGATCGCGGACGACGGCGCCGAGTCGACGGTCCGCGCCATGATCGCGGGCGTCAACCTGCTCGGCGTGTCCTGAGATCCGGCGTCCGACCGCCGGGCGGCAGCACGTCGCCCCGCGGCCGGACGCTGACCGGCGCCGGACGTGGAGCGGGCCCGGATACGGACTGCCGCTTTCGCGTGTCCGTCTCCGGGCCTGAATGAATACCGTTGCGGTGCAAGGTCTGTCGTACCGCAAGGTCCACCGTGGGTCTGCTTACTCGGCGGCCTGCTGCTGCTCGGCGATCTGCTTGCGCACCTCGTCCATGTCCAGCGCCTTGACCTGGGTCACCAGATCCTCGAGCGCCGCGGGCGGCAGTGCGCCGGGCTGCGCGAACACCAGCACGCCCTCCCGGAAGGCCATGATCGTCGGGATGGAGCGGATGTTCGCGGCCGCCGCGAGGCCCTGCTCGGATTCGGTGTCGACCTTGCCGTGCACCACATCGGGGTGCTTGGTGGAGGATGCCTCGAAAGTCGGTGCGAAACTCTTGCACGGACCGCACCAATCGGCCCAGAAATCGACGAGTACCACGTCGTTTCCGGTGACTACCTCGTCGAAGTTCTGCTGGGTCAGCGTCTGGGTGGCCATGACGTCCTCTCGTTTCGGTGTGCCTGCTACAACGCGGGCTGTTCCGGTTATCTTCCACGGCGGATCCGGCCGACCGGCCACTCGCGCCGCTGATCTCCGTCCCATCGACGGATACCCAGCACGGTCGCCGGAAAATCCCGGTCCCTGGCGACGGCGTGGATCGCCTCGCCGAGTTGGTGCGGCGGCACCCGCCTGGCCAGGGTGATGTGCGGGGTCCACGCGTCCGGTCGCACGTTGGCAGGCACGCCGGGGCACGGGGAGATCGTGTGGAAGATCCGGCGGTGCAGGGTGAGCAGCGCCTCGGTCGGAACCACCAGCCGCACCAGGATGCAACGGCGCGCACCGAAGACCACCACGCCGCCGAGCCGGACCGGGATCGGCGCGAAGGTCTGCTCGTCGAGCGCCTGCTCGATGCGCGGCCAGATCTGCTTCGCCACCGCGGCGGTGATGTGCGGACGATTGGACTCGTCGGTGCGCGCGGCGAGGCTCCGCACACCGGCCTCCGCGAGCAGTTGCCACTGCCTGCGGATCTCGGCGTCGGCGGCCTCGTCGAGGAGTAGTTCGACCGACTGCACCATGGTCCCCGAAGGTAACCGCAATCGGCGTGTCCGCGGGCCGCTTCGGGCGGCCGGGCGCGTCGGCGGGAGGATGTTGCGGTGAACGACGCGAACCAACCCCGCCGGAACCGGGCGCTGCGGCTCGGCCTGATCGATGGCGACGGTATCGGCCCCGAGGTGGTGCGAGCGGCCGGGCAGGTGGTCGACGAGGCGCTGGCCGCCGCGGGAGCGCCGCCGGTCGAATGGGTGCCGCTGCTCATGGGGCACCGCGCCATCGCCGAGTTCGGCACCCCGCTGCCCGAGCAGACGCTCGAGGAGCTGGCCGGGGTGGACGCGTGGATTCTCGGTCCGCACGACAACGCGTCCTATCCGGCCGAACATCGCGTCGCGCCCGGCGGCCTGATCCGCAAGCATTTCGGCCTCTACGCCAACATCCGTCCCGCGCGGGCCTTCGCCGGTGTGCACGCCGCGGCGCCGGACATCGACCTGGTGATCGTCCGGGAGAACAGTGAAGGGTTCTACGCCGACCGCAACATGTTCGCCGGGTCGGGGGAGTTCCGGCCGACGCCGGACGTCGCGATGTCGGTGGAGCTGGTGACCCGTGCGGCCTGCGAGCGGATCGCGCACGAGGCGTTCCGGCTGGCCGCGACACGGCGCAAGCGGGTGACCATCGTGCACAAGGCCAATGTCCTGCCGTTGACGATGGGGCTGTTCCGCGACGTCTGCCACGAGGTCGGCCGGGCGTACCCGGGGATCGAGGTGGACGACGAACACGTCGACGCGGCGGCCGCGCACCTGGTCCGAGCCGCCGCCGACTACGACGTACTGGTCACCGAGAACCTGTTCGGTGACATCCTGTCCGACCTGGCCGGGGAATTGAGCGGATCGCTCGGGCTGGCCGCGTCGCTGAACTGTTCGGCCACCACGGCGATGGCCCAGGCGGTGCACGGCGCCGCGCCGTCGCTGGCCGGGCACAACCGGGCGAACCCGGCGGCGCTGCAGTTGTCGTCGGCGATGCTGTTGCGCTGGCTGGCGACCCGGGACGCCGAGGTGACCTTGGCGCGGGCGGGTGAGCGCATCGAGCGGGCCGTGGCCGCGACCTTCGAGGCGGGCATCGCCACCGCCGACCTCGGGGGGCTCGCCTCCACCAGTGAGTTCACCGAGCAGGTGTGCGCCAGGGTGCACCGCCGGTAGCCGGGGACGGTCATTCGTACGCCGTCGGTGTCCTTTCGCCCGGAGCGCCGCTCGGCCCGTGCCCGGTCCTGAATTCGCAGGTCAGCGACCGGGAGGGTAGGGTATCCCGCCGGTGAACCGGCATCGGACGGCGCGCCCGGTCGTGTTGCTGTTGCATTACTGTCCAGCGCGGAGCGCCCTGGTCGCTTAGATTGCCAAACGGGTGGTGACGCCCGGGTTTCGTGGAGCCGAAATGTGGAGGGCTGTTGTGTCTGATCGTTCGTTTCTCGGCAGGCGCGCCCTGCGAGCCACCGTGGGTGCGCTCGCCGCGGGTGCGTTGGTGCTGACGGGCTGTACCACGAACACCGAGGACACCGGACCTTCGGCGGCCAAGGTGCAGGTGGACAAAGTCGACGAGATCGCCGCGCAACTCCCCGACAAGATCAAGCAGTCCGGCAAGCTCGCCGTCGGCGTGAACATCCCTTACCAGCCGAACGAGTACAAGGACGCGAGCGGCCGAATCGTCGGCTTCGACGTGGACCTGATGGACGCCGTGGCCTCCGTGCTCGGGGTCAAGGCGGAATACGTCGAGTCGGCTTTCGAGAAGATCATCCCCTCGATCCAGGCCGGAACCTACGACGTGGGCATGTCGTCGATCACCGACTCCAAGGAACGCGAGCAGCAGGTCGACTTCACCACCTACTTCAACGCGGGCGTCCAGTGGGCCCAGCAGAAGGGCAAGCCGGTCGACCCGGAGAACGCCTGCGGAAAGAAGGTCGCCGTGCAGGCCACCACGGTGGAGCACACCGACGAGGTGCCCGCCAAGAGCGCCAAGTGCGTCGCCGAGGGCAAACCCGCCATCGACATCAAGCCGTTCGACGAGCAGAGCGCCGCGACCAACGCGCTGGTGCTCGGCCAGGTCGACGCCATGTCGGCCGACTCTCCGGTGACGGCGTACGCGATCAAGCAGAGCGACGGCAAGATCGAGAACGCGGGTCCGGTGTTCGACTCCGCGCCCTACGGCTGGGCGGTGCCCAAGGGCGCGCCGCTGGCCGCCGTGTTGCAGAAGGCGGTTCAGCACCTGATCGACACCGGCAAGTACCTCGAGATCACGAAGAACTGGGGCGTCCAGGAAGGCGCCATCACCAAGTCCGTCGTCAACGGCGCTGTGAGCTGATCGATGGCGGACGACGACACTCGGCCGGCGCCCGGCGATCCCGGGCCCGGCGGAGCGGATCAGGCGCGGGACCCGGAGCCGATCAAAGCGGTTCCGCTGCGCAGGCCGGGGCGCTGGATAGCGGCGGCGGTCATCCTCGTCTCGGTGGGGCTGTTCGTCTACGGCGCCGCGACGAACCCGGCCTATCGCTGGGATACCTACGGGAAATACCTGTTCGACACCCGGATCACCGCGGGCGCCATCGTGACGCTGGAACTGACCGTGTGCGCGATGGCGATCGCGGTCGCGCTCGGGACGACACTCGCCGTCATGCGGCTGTCACCGAATCCGGTGTTGCGGAGCACGGCGTGGGTGTATCTCTGGATCTTCCGCGGCACCCCGGTGTTCGTGCAGCTGGTGTTCTGGGGGTTGGTCCCCTCGCTGTACCGGCAGATCCACCTGGGCGTTCCGTTCGGGCCGCAGTTCTTCGAGTTCGACGTGCAGCACCTGCAGGCCGCGTTCGCCTTCGCGGTGCTCGGCCTCGGTCTCAACGAAGCCGCCTACATGGCCGAAATCGTCCGGGCCGGAATCAATTCCGTCGGTGAGGGGCAGCGGGAGGCGTCGTTCGCGCTCGGCATGTCCTGGAGCCAGACCATGCGCCGCACGGTGCTGCCGCAGGCCATGCGCGTGATCATCCCGCCGACCGGCAACGAGCTCATCGGCATGCTGAAGACCACCTCGCTGGTCACCGGCATCCCGCTGAGCACCGATCTGTTCGGCCGGGCGCGCGACATCTACGGCGTGAACTTCCAGCCCATCCCGCTGCTGCTGGTCGCCGCCACCTGGTACTTGGCCGTCACGAGTGTGCTCATGGTCGGGCAGTACTACTTGGAGCGCTACTACTCGCGCGGCGTCTCCCGCAGGCTGACCGGCAAGCAGCTGCAGGAACTCGCCGACGCTCAGCAGGTGGAGAAGGCGAAATGAGCGTGAATGTCGAGAAGACCACCGCTGCTCCGATGATCGTCGCGGACCGGGTCTGCAAGAACTTCGGCGCGCTACAGGTACTCAAGGGCGTTTCCCTCGAGGTGGGCCGCGGCGAGGTGATGTGCCTGATCGGTCCGTCCGGCTCGGGCAAGTCCACCTTCCTGCGCTGCATCAATCACCTGGAACAGGTGAACGCGGGCCGGCTCTACGTCGACGGCGAGATCGTGGGCTACCGGGAGAAGAACGGCAGGCTCTACGAGATGCACCCGCGCGACGCGGCCAAGCAGCGCCGCGAGATCGGCATGGTGTTCCAGCACTTCAACCTGTTCCCGCACCGGACCGCGCTCGAGAACGTCATCGAGGCGCCCACCCAGGTGAAGAAGCTGCGCAAGGCGGACGCGGTGACCAGGGCGAGGGAGTTGCTGGACCGGGTCGGCCTGGCGGACAAGGCGAACGCCTACCCGGCGCAGCTGTCCGGCGGTCAGCAGCAGCGCGTGGCGATCGCCCGGGCGCTGGCCATGGACCCCAAGCTCATGCTGTTCGACGAGCCGACCTCCGCGCTGGATCCGGAGCTGGTCGGGGAGGTCCTCACGGTCATGCGGGAACTCGCTCGCTCGGGCATGACGATGGTCGTGGTGACCCACGAGATGGGCTTCGCGCGGGAGGTCGCCGATCAGCTGGTCTTCATGGACGGCGGGGTGGTCGTGGAGGCGGGAGCGCCTCGGGACCTGCTGGCCGATCCGCGGCACGAGCGCACCAAGGCGTTCCTTTCGCGCCTGCTCTGAGCCGACTCACGCGTCGGCGCGCAGGGCGATGCGCAGCTGCCCGAGCAGGACTTTGGCGGCCGGGCTCGCGGGACGGTCGGTGCGCCAGGCCAGCGCCAGGCGCCCGCGCAGTTCCGGCTCGACGATGCGGACGGTCCGCACCCCGAAAGCCGCGGCCTCCTCGGTGGTGAGTTCGGGTACGACGGCGACGCCGAGACCGCGTGCGGCGAGGCGCAGCAGCAGGGCGGGCGCCGCCGCCTCGTAGGCGATGCCGGGCTCGAATCCGGCCGCCGCGCAGGCTCGCTCGAAGACGCCGCGAATGCCGGTGCCCGGCGTGAGGCAGATCAGCGGGCGATCCCGCAGCGCGGTGAGCGCGACCTCGTCGCCGTAGCCGGGATCCGCCGCGGCCACCGCGGCCACCACCGCCGTGTCCAGCACCACTTCGATGCCGATGGCCGGATCGAGTTCCGCGCCGGTCATCCCGACCAGGGCCATATCCAGCTCACCGCGGCCGAGGGCGGCGAGCATCCGCTCGGAGGTGTCCTCGGTCAGGCTGATACCGATCTGCGGATGGTCGTGGTGGAAATCGGCGAGCACGGCGGCGACGTCGAATTCCTCGACCGCCGCCCCGGAGATCAGCCCGACCCGGACCTGACCGCGCAGCAAGCCGGTGAACTCGTCCACCGTGTGGGTGATCCGCTCGGCGGCGGCCAGCGCCGCCCGCGCGTGCGGGAGGACGGCGGCGCCGACCTCGGTCAGGGTGATCGTACGGCCGCCACGGTCCAGCAGTGGTCGGCCGAGTTCGCGCTCCAATTGCCGGATCTGCGCGCTGAGCCCCGGCTGGGCCAAGTGCAGCCGAGCCGCCGCGCGAGTGAAGCTCGCCTCCTGGGCGACCGTGACGAAGTAGCGCAGCTGCCGCAATTCCATAAGCAACCATTATAGGAACAAGAAGAACTATCTGTTTTACTTCTTTAAGCTCGTGCAGCAGGGTCGAAGTCATGGGAAACAACATCTTCACCGGCCCGGTCTTCCGTCCGGGCGACGAGGGCTATGAGGCGGAGATCGCCGGGTTCCAGACCGCTTACACGCACCGGCCCGGGTTGATCGTCGGCGCCGTCCACGCCGAGGACGTGCGCGCCGCCGTGGAGTACGCCGCGCGCCGCGAGCTGCCGATCGCCGTGCAGGCCACCGGCCACGGCCTGTCCGTCGCCACGGACGGCGGCGTGCTGATCAGCACGCGGCGGATGACCGGCATCCGGATCGATCCGGCCCGCCGGACCGCGCAGGTCGGCGCCGGGGTGCGCACGGGCGCGCTGGTCGAGGCCGCGGCCGAGCACGGGCTCGCGCCGTTGAACGGTTCGTCGCCGTCGGTAGGTGTGGTGGGCTACCTGCTCGGCGGGGGAGTCGGGCTGCTCGCGCGGCAGTTCGGGTACGCCGCCGAGCGCGTGCGGACGATCGAGCTGGTGACCGCCGACGGCCGGGTCCGCACGCTGACACCGGACGACGAGCTGTTCGGCGCCGTCCTCGGCAGCGGAGGCAACTTCGGCGTGGTGACGGCGCTGGAGGTCGAACTGGTCCCGGTCACGACGGTGTTCGGCGGACAGCTCGTGTTCGACACGCCGCTGGTCGAGCGGGCGCTGGAGGCGTGGCGGCGCTGGACCGCGACCGTGCCGGAAGAACTGACCTCGACGGTGAGCATGCTCGCCTTCCCGGACATCCCGCAGGTACCCGCACCGATGCGCGGGCGGTACGTCGCCTCGATCCGCATCGCGTACAGCGGTCTCGCCGAGGAAGGCGAACGTCTGGTCGCACCGCTGCGGGCGGTCGGGGAACGACTGAAGGACGACCTGCGCGCGATGCCGTACACCGAGTCGCACACCATTCACAGCGACCCCGACCATCCGCATGCCTACGCCGCCACCAACGCACTGCTCGGCGAGTTCACCGAGAAGACGGCCGCGGCGTTGCTCGAGGTCGCGGGGCCGGAGTCCGGCGCCGGAGCGGTTGTCGACGTCCGTCACCTCGGTGGCGCGCTGGCTCGTGCGAGCGACGCCGGAATCGCGGTGGACCATCGCGAAGCCGCCTACATCGTGCGGATCATCACCGGTCCGGAGGGCGCCGCGGCCCGAGCCGGCATCCGTGCCGCGCTGACGCCGTGGACGCTGGGCCACAGCCTCAATTTCCTCTACGGCGGGGGCGCCGAGGCGGACGAGGCGCAGACCCGCGCGGGTTATCGGCCGGAGACCTACGCACGGCTGGCCGCGCTCAAGGCCCGGCACGATCCGCGCAACCTGTTCCGCTTCAACCGCAACATCCGGCCGCACGCCGGGTGATCTCCCGCCGCCGCGCCTGGTGTGGCGCGGCGGCTTCATGCTATCTTCGTGATATCACTTTGATATTCGGAGGATGTCATGCAGTTTCGATCCGCGTTCCACGTCAACGGTTTCCTGGTGCTGCTGGGGTGGTTCGTGCTCACCCTCTTGTTCGGCGGCGCTGCGGTGTTCGGCTTCGTCGTGGGCGCCCAGCACGACAACGCCGTCGCCGTGGTCGGCGCGGTGGCGGCGATCGTCGTGGTCGTCGGCTTGCTGCTGGCGGCGACCGGCTTGACCGTGGTGAACCCGAACGAGGCCAAGGTGGTGCAATTCTTCGGCCGCTACATCGGCTCGGTGAGCGAGCCGGGCTTCTTCTCGGTGCTCCCGCTGACCGATCGCAAGAGCATCTCGCTGCGCGTGCGGAACTTCGAGACCCAGAAACTCAAGGTCAACGACGCCGACGGCAACCCGGTGGAGATCGCTGCGGTGGTCGTCTACCGGGTGGTGGACAGCTTCAAGGCCGCCTTCGCCGTCGACGACTACGAGGAGTACGTCGAGACCCAGTCCGAGGCCGCCGTCCGGCACCTCGCCACGACGCATCCCTACGACGCGCACGAAGCGGACCGCACCAGCCTGCGCGACGGCGCCGAAGTGGCCGAGGAGCTGACCGTCGAACTGCGTGACCGCACCGAGATGGCGGGTATCGAAGTCCTGGAGGCGCGGATCACCCACCTCGCGTACGCGCCCGAGATCGCCCAGGCCATGCTGGTCCGCCAGCAGGCCGCCCAGGTGGTCGCCGCGCGGACCCGGATCGTCGAGGGCGCCGTCGGCATGGTCGGCTTGGCGCTGGAGCGGCTCGCCCAGCAGGGCGTGGTGGAACTGGACGAGGAGCGGAAGGCGGCGATGGTGTCGAATCTGCTCGTCGTGCTGTGCGGTGATCGCGCCACCCAGCCCGTCGTCAACGCCGGTTCGCTGTACTCGTGAGGCGGGCGGCCCATGGCTGAGCGCAAGAAGCTGCTGCTACGCCTGGACCCGGCCGTCCACGACGCCATCGCGAAGTGGGCGGCCGACGACCTGCGCAGTATCAACGCCCAGATCGAGTACGCGCTGCGTCTGGCGCTGGAGCAGGCCGGGCGCAAACCGAAGTCGCAGTGACACGACCTCGAGACCGAGCAGAGATGGTGCCCCGGCCCGAGGGCGCGAAGACTGGCTAGGTGTCAGCGACTGTCCGGCTGTCCGCACCGAAAGGGGCGATCACCGAAAGGGGCAATGATGACCACGATTGTGCACATCGACGACACCGTGCGCGACTTCGACTCGTGGAAGCCGGCGTTCGACGGTCTCGAGCGATACTTCGTGCAGGCGGGAGCCCGCAACTGCCGAGTGGCCCGATTCGCGCACAACCCGAACCGGGTGCTCGTCGAACTCGACTTCGACACCGTGGCGGAGGCCGAAGCCTTCCGGGACGGCTTGCGCAAGCTCATCGACCTGCCGGCGACGCAGATGCTGCTGGTCAGCCATGAGGTCTCCCTCCTCGAGCTGGTCGACGATCGTCGCCTCACCGTCCGGGCTTCCTCGTGACGAAGATCGCCGTGCCGGGGAACAGCTCGCCGCGCAGCGGGCTCCACTGTCCCCATTCCCGGTCGAGCCATTCCGGCCATTCCGGCTCGACGATGTCCTCCACCACCAGTCCCGCCGCGACGATCTCCCGGACCCGGTCGCCGATCGTCCGGTGGTGCTCGACGTAGGTGGGCACGTCGTCGCCGTCGACCTCCACGTACGGAGTGCGGTCGAAGTACGGGATGGTGGCGGTCAGGCCCGCCGGACCGGGATCGTCCGGGAAGATCCAGCGCATCGGGTGGTTCACCGAGAAGACCCAGCGCCCGCCCGGCCGCAGCACCCGCCCGACCTCCCGCATCACCAGCGCGGAGTCGGCGACGAACGGCACGGCGCCGAACGCCGAGCAGGCCAGATCGAACGACGCGTCCGCGAACGGAAGAGCCTCGGCGTCCGCCTGCACCAACGGCACCCGAGGGCCGCCGCGCTCCATCACCGCCAGGCCCCGCTCGAGCATGCCGCGCGACAGGTCGAGTCCGACCGGCCGCGCGCCCTGCCCGGCCAGCCAGCGAGCGCACGGGGCCGAGCCGCAGCCGATCTCCAGCACCAGTTTGCCGGTGACGTCGCCGAGGAATCGCATATCGCCCTCGTGCAGGCCCTCCGGGCACCACACGAACTCGCCGCCGGGGGAGTCCACGCCGAGGAACTCCGCGTGCGTCTCGTGGTATTGGGCGGCGTCGGCGTCCCACCACCGCCGGCTGGCCAGCTTGCTGGCCGCCGATCCGATCCGGGTCCGCGCGATGCCCGTCGTTCCGAGCAGTGCGTTTGCTTGCGCATGGCGATCTTCCGACACGCCGATCAGACTATCGGCGTGGCGACCCGACGGTTTGCTCGCCCGGACCGAGGTCGCGTACGCTGAACGCGCGAGTGTCTTCCGTACAACCGTACCGAAGTTCAACCCGTGCTGAGTTTCACGCGCGTCGCGTGCGGTACGTTCCTAAGTGTCCGTCTTCACACCTCGCGGTGAGATCGCAGCGTACCGAAAGTTCCAATGTCCGCAACCGACCACAATCCGTCCGGAGCAAACCGACATATGCCCACCACCGTCACCTCGCCGCAGGTAGCCGTCAACGACATCGGCTCCGCCGAGGATTTCCTCGCCGCCATCGACGCCACGATCAAGTACTTCAACGACGGCGACATCGTCGAAGGAACCATCGTCAAGGTCGATCGCGACGAGGTCCTGCTCGACATCGGTTACAAGACCGAAGGCGTCATCCCCTCTCGCGAACTCTCCATCAAGCACGATGTCGACCCCAATGAGGTCGTTTCCGTGGGTGATGAGGTCGAGGCCCTTGTTCTCACGAAGGAGGACAAGGAAGGCCGCCTGATCCTGTCGAAGAAGCGGGCGCAGTACGAGCGTGCGTGGGGCACCATCGAGGAGCTCAAGGAGAAGGACGAGGCCGTCAAGGGCACCGTCATCGAGGTCGTCAAGGGCGGCCTGATCCTCGACATCGGCCTGCGCGGCTTCCTGCCCGCGTCGCTGGTCGAGATGCGCCGGGTCCGCGATCTCCAGCCGTACGTCGGCAAGGAGATCGAGGCCAAGATCATCGAGCTGGACAAGAACCGCAACAACGTGGTGCTGTCCCGCCGCGCCTGGCTGGAGCAGACCCAGTCCGAGGTCCGCAGCGAGTTCCTGCACCAGCTGCAGAAGGGCCAGGTCCGCAAGGGTGTGGTCTCCTCGATCGTCAACTTCGGCGCCTTCGTCGACCTGGGCGGCGTGGACGGTCTGGTGCACGTCTCCGAGCTGTCCTGGAAGCACATCGACCACCCGTCCGAGGTCGTCGAGGTCGGCAACGAGGTCACCGTCGAGGTGCTCGACGTCGATCTGGACCGCGAGCGGGTCTCGCTGTCGCTCAAGGCGACCCAGGAAGACCCGTGGCGTCAGTTCGCCCGCACCCACGCGATCGGCCAGATCGTGCCGGGCAAGGTCACCAAGCTCGTTCCGTTCGGCGCGTTCGTCCGCGTCGAGGAGGGCATCGAGGGCCTGGTGCACATCTCCGAGCTGGCCGAGCGCCACGTCGAGGTGCCGGACCAGGTCGTGGCCGTCGGCGACGACGCGATGGTCAAGGTCATCGACATCGACCTGGAGCGTCGCCGGATCTCGCTGAGCCTCAAGCAGGCCAACGAGGACTACCACGCCGAGTTCGACCCGTCGAAGTACGGCATGGCCGACAGCTACGACGAGCAGGGCAACTACATCTTCCCCGAGGGCTTCGATCCCGACACCAACGAGTGGCTCGAGGGCTTCGACAAGCAGCGCGAAGAGTGGGAAGGCCGCTACGCCGAGGCGGAGCGTCGCCACAAGATGCACACCGCGCAGATGGAGAAGATGGCGGCCGACGCCGCGGCCGAGGCCGCGAACGGCAGCGGCGCGTCGAACTACTCCTCCGAGAGCGGTTCGCAGTCCTCCGAGCGCCAGGCCGAGTCCGCCGGCGGTTCGCTGGCGAGCGACGCCCAGCTGGCGGCTCTGCGTGAGAAGCTGTCCGGCAACGCCTGATAGGCAATAGTCCGAACGACTGTGCCCCAACCGGAATCCGGTTGGGGCACAGTCGTTTCCGCTGCGGCCTTCAGACGTTCTCGCGGCGCGAGGGTTTCGTGGTGCCGCGATTGACTTGTGGCGCGTGGGCGGGCCGCCGCGCCGCCTCATGTGGCGCGACCATCTGCGCAGTGGTGAGCGCGACGACCTGAATCTGCTCCAGCCGCAAACCGAGCGAGGCCAGCCGGGCGATGACGCCCAGCCGATGCTCCGGCAATCCGGGGCGGATCACCAGCGGATCCCGCTCCGGACGGAGCAACACGTAGGCCCGGCGTTCGGCGTCGAATCGCACGGGTACGCCGTCGCGGATGGCTCGGTAGGCATCCAGATCCAGCGTGCTGTGCCGGATCGGGTCGATCATCAGCGACTCGACGAATTGATCCGCCTGCCGTAGGAACGGCTCTTGGTCCGACGGGTCCAAGTGCTCGATCCGCTGGGCCACGCGCCACCGATAATCCTCCGCGGCGTGGCGCAGCAGAGACCGGTGCCGCTCGATCTCCGCCGCGAAGGCCACGAGTTCCTCGTGGTCCACGGCGCGTGGGTCGGGCGTCGAAGCTTGGACGTCGGGCATGGGGGCCCCTATCTCTCGGGTTGCGGATTACATTGCGTGGCAACCAGATCGACGTCCGACATGTTTATTGTGCCGCAGGGGTCCGACAGAAACGGCGTACGGTCCGTCCGCTCAGTAGCCGACGGTGAAGCGGCGCTGCACGAAACGCGGCAGCTCGGCTTCATCGAGGATCGCGACGGCCACGTCTTCCGCGGAGATGTCCGGGCCTCCGGCCAAGAGCTGATCGCCGCCGATCCGGAAGCGGCCGGTGCGTTCGCCGGGATTGATCCGCCCCGAGGAGGGGCTCAGGTAGGTCCAATTGCGGTTGGACAGCCGGTAGATGTTCAACGCGTCGCGTAGCGCGCGTACCACCTGGGCGTACTCCGCGGGCACATCGAGGACTTCGGTGAGGGTGCGAGTGAATTGCGCGCCGGTGTCCAGCAATTGCGTGCCCGGCGAGACCTCCAAGCTGCCCGCCCCGCCCACGGTGATCAGCCGGACGCGCGGCTGCCGGTCCAGCGCGGCGACCATCGCCCGCGCGCCCACCACGAAGTTGTCGGCCGAGGCAATGGTGTCGGCGATGCCGCGCCCGGTGTTCACCGCGCTCACGACTACGTCGAGACCGGCGATGGCGTCCGCGATGCTGCCCGCGTCCAGCCAATCGGCCACCGCCCACGTCTCCTCCCCGCGCCGGGCCGGGAAGCGTGCCGCGTCGCGCGTGAAGGCGGTGACCCGATGCCCCCGCCGCACCGCTTCGGTGACGACGCGGGAACCGATGACGCCGGTTGCCCCGAAAACCCCGATATCCATGAGCACTCCTCAACATTGTTCATTTACTACACGCCGTTCAGTTTGGATACGGCAGATAGTAGTCGAACACTGTAGGGTGTCAACCGTGGCCGAGATCGTGAGAAGTCGCCGGGAGCGCCTGCGCGCCCAGACGCTGGAGGACATCGAGACGATCGCCATGCGGCTGCTCGCCGAGGGCGGGCCGGACGCGATCTCGTTGCGCGCCATCGCCCGTGAGATGGGCATGACGGCGGGTGCGATCTACGGCTACTTCGCCACCCGCGACGACCTGATCTCCGCTCTCATCTCGAACGTGTACACCGCCCTGGTCGACCGGCTCGAAGCGGCGCGCGATGCCGTGGCGGTGGAGGATCCGGCCGGTCGCATCATGGCTTGGGCAGAGGCTGTGCGCGCGTGGGCGGTGCAGCGGCCCGCCGAATTCCGGCTCATCTACGGGGATCCGGTCGCCGGTTATCGGCCGCCGCCGGGCGGGCCCGCCGCCGCGGCGGAATTGCGGGCCTGCACCGGCCTGGTCGGTCTCGCGGCCGCCGCGTGGCCCCACGCCGCGGCGACACAGGCGGCCGACGATTGCGCGTGGTCGGACTTCGACCCGGATCTGGTCGCGCATGTTCGCTCCGGCTTTCCGGAGTTGCCTCCCGATGCACTTGCCCTCGCGCTGCGTATGTGGGGCCGGATGCACGGACCGATCGCGCTCGAGGTGTACGGCCATCTGCGTCCGCAATCCCAGGACCCGGCAAAGCTTTTCCGCGCCGAAATGCGCGACCTGGTCCGCTCGCTCGGGCTTTAGGTGAACCCGAGGGTGCATGCGGGTCCGCGGAGCCTCCGTAGCGGCTCCCCGCGAGGGCCGGTGACCTAGCGGACCTGCGGTGCCGTCGCGAGCGACTCCGGCTCGGTGGGGCCATGTGCGATGTCGTGAAAAGCGTTCCGCAGCAAAGCGATGATCCGTTGCGGCGGCGCGTCGCGCAGCCCGTCGAGTTCGAGCAGGTGGCGGCCGATCACCACACCGATGGTCAGGGCTCCGAGCAACCCGGCGCGCAGGTCCGCCTCGTCGTCGGCGAGCTCTCCCGCCGCTTCGCGCTGGCGCGCGGTCATGGCCGCGCGCACCTCGTCGGCGGCCTCCGGGACGGTGAGCATCGAGCGGATCGCCGCCAGGGTGTTGACCGGCCGGTCGGCCAGTTTGATGGCGAGCGCGTCGAGCAGGAGCTCGGCCACCTGCTCCGGCGTGCCGGTTATCGGGTGGTCGTCGGCGAATACCGCGACGCGGGCGAACAGATTCTCCTTGGACCCGAAATAGCGCATCACCAGGCTGGGATCGGTGTCCGCCTCCGTCGCGACGGCCCGGATGGTCGTCCGGTCGTATCCGGTCTCCGCGAACAACCTGCCCGCCGCCGCCAGGATCCGGTTCTCGGTATTCCGGCGTTGCTGAGCGCGCGTGGGGGTCGAATCCATGAATTCAGTCTACGTCTGTTGACTCAATAGTCGCGCGGCGGTAGGTTTCGGTCTACAACTGTTGACTGAACTGGAAAGTGAGGTGGTTCCGATGTGGTCCACCGTCGCCCTGTCGCTGGTCGCCGGGATCCTCGGGGTGAACGCCGTTCCGCACTTCGTGAAAGGCATGATGGGGGAGGAGTTCCCGAACGTGACGGGTAACGCGCCGGTCCGCAACGCCGTGGCCGGGTTCCTCGGACTGCTGCTGACGGCGATGATCGCGTCCTGGGCCCACCTGCCGAGTCATCCCTGGGCAGGCGCTGCTGGGATCGGCCTGGGCGGCCTGAGCATGGCGATCTTCCACGGCCTGGGCGGGGCCTACCGGCTCAACACCGCCCTGGGTCTGTCGAATCCTCCTCGTCAGCTGCACTCGACGGTAGCGTGATCCGAGATTCGCGCGGGGGCGGACCTTCGACGAGGCTTCCCGTGGATGCCTCGTCGTCGGTCTCTCCGCCCTCCGGCGAACATTCGGCGCCTCGAGGGCGCGGGGTCACCGAGTCGGCGCCGGTGCGGTACCGGCTCCGGCTGTGATGCCGACGCCGACGAGCAGCGCCGCCAGGGCGAGGATCGCCGAGCCGGCTTCGAACGCGAGCCGGAAACCCTGAGTGAGGGCGGCCTCCACGGGCTTCCCCGACGCCAGCGACGCGGTACTCCGGTGGATCGCGAGGGTGCTGAGCAACCCCAGTCCGAAAGCGCCGCCGAGTTGTTGGGTGGTGGTCACCAGTCCGGAGGCCAGACCGGTGATGTCCTCGTGGGTTTCGCCGACAGCGGCGATGGTGATCGATACGAACGCCAAACCCATGCCGAATCCGGCCACCAGCATGCCCGGAAGTAGCTCCAGATATCCATCGGTTGGTGACAGGCGCGACAGCGCGAGCATGCCGAGGCCGCAGGCGACCATGGCGGTGGTCAGTACCGTGCGCACGCCCAGGCGTGGGGTCAGAGTCGCCGAGGTCGCGAAGCCCGCGATCACCAACGCGCAGAACGGCAGCCATGCCGCGCCGGTGCGAGCCAGGGTGTAGTGCATGACCTGCTGCAGATGGAGGGTGAGGAAGAACAGCATCGACAGGATCGCCGAGCAGAACATGACATTGGCCGTATTGGCGACGGCGCGATCGCGATCCCGGAAGAACGACAGGGGTACCAGCGGTGATTCGTGGCGCCGTTCGCGCACGACGAACGCGATCAACAGCAGCAGGCCGGCACCCAGGCGCAACGCCGTAGTCGGCCAGGCGGTCCGGCCGCTGTCGATCAGCCCGAGGTCGAAGGCCGCGACAGCACCGGTGATCAGGGCCGCGCCGAGCCCGTCGACGCGTGGCCTGCTTACGGTCGTGCGTGCCTCCGAGGTGACCAGCCGGGGGATCGCGATCAGCGCGACCAGCGCGATCGGCACATTGATCAAGAAGCACCAGCGCCAGCTCGCGTACTGGGTGATGACGCCGGAGAGCACCACGCCGAGCGTGGCGGCCAGGCCGCCGAGGCCGGCCCAGATACCCAGCGCGCGACTGCGTGCTCGTGGATCGGTGAACAGCCCCGCGACGATACTGAGCGCCTTCACCCGTCCGATCGCCGTGCGCGCCTGTTGACGCTCACCGACCGTGGGGAGGAGCTCCGGAAAACGCTCGACCGGGAGGTGTTCGGCGACGTTCCCGCGTTGGCCGTGCTCGACGAGGCGGAGCGCAAGCAGCTGTACGGGCTGCTGCGGCGGGTGACGACCGGCTGAGCCGGTCGGTCTGGTCGCCGCCGAGCGGTCACCGGAGGAGAAGCGTCCCGGGCGTCCGGCCGCCGAGTGGTGCGGAAATGAGCTCGGATCGGTAGCTGTGTCCAGAAGTTTGCCGTCATCGGTGTATGCCGGGCTCCCCGACGGCTCAGCCGCCCGTGCTCGTATGCGGTATGCGAAACCTCGCACATCGAAATGGCGAACGGCGATGCCCACTGTTTCGCGGTCTTTCGCGCGGTGCCGCGATTAGCGAGAAAATCGTCCTGGGGGCGCGCGAACTATCTCGCCCGCGGCGATTGTCGTCCGAAATGGAATCGAGCGCCCGCGCCGTCCGGTCACCGTGGCGATACCCCGCGTGCTCGTCGCTCGGTCATGGGAATTCTTCGGTGAAATTTCGCCGGCCGACGAACGGTGATGTCGGACGGTGCTCTGCTTCATTCCCGACCGTGCTCCTGGCACGCAAAACAGTGGCCCAGCCTTGGCGAGAGGCTGGGCCACTTCGAACTCGGGTTCAGCTTGCGGTAGCAGGTACCCACCGGACCGCGGGTGCGGCCGGACGGTTCCGCATGGCGGCGAAACTGTGCCGCGCGGGACTGATGAACGCGGTGAACCAAGAGCGGCGGTGCTCGGCGAGCGCCGCCGCGACAGCAGGGATGTGAATGCAGTGCACTCGCCCCGCCATGCCCAGGCGGTGGCGACCCGTCTGGTTGATTCTGGTGCCCAATGGTGTTCCTTTGCTTCGCTGGTGTCGGCCTGGATCGCCACGGCGAAGATTAGCGGAACGAAACTGCGGGGCAGAGTATTTTGCCCGAGTAATTGCCTCGGCGTGTCGGAAAGTCGCCGGGGGCGAACCGTAAACATCCGGAATTGTTGCGAATCGGTCTCGGCGCAGTCACGGATCGGGCAAATGGCGCCACCGGTGGTGGAATGCGCGAGCCCATCGGGTAATCGGTCGGATCCTCCGTTCCCGCGGGTCGGAACCCGATCGGGGCGGCGGATGCCCGCGCGCGGGCCGGATGCGAGACTGGTCGAATGTTACGAATCGGCCTCACCGGAGGCATGGGCGCGGGGAAGTCGACGGTGGCTCGGGCACTCGCCGACCTGGGCGCGGTGGTCATCGACTCCGACCTGATCGCCCGGGAGGTGGTCGAACCGGGCACCGAGGGGCTGGCCGCTCTGGTCGAGGCGTTCGGCGGCGACATTCTCGCCGCGGACGGCAGCCTCGACCGGCCTGCACTGGCGGCCAAGGCCTTCGGTGACGACGCGGCGCGCGCGAAACTGAATTCGATCACCCACCCGCTCGTGGGAAAGCGCACCGCGGAATTGATCTCGGCCGCGCCCGCGGACGCCATTGTGGTGCAGGATATTCCGCTTCTGGTGGAAAACGGCCTCGCGCCGCTGATGAATCTCGTGCTCATCGTCGACGTCGACGTCGAAACGCGTATTCGCCGCCTGGTGGAATTCCGCGGCGTGGCCGAAGCCGATGCGCGGGCGCGTATCTCGGCGCAGGCCACCGATGAACAACGCCGAGCCGTTGCCGATGTGTTGCTGGACAACAGTGGCGCACCCGGTGTCGTCGAGGCCGAGGTGCGCAGGCTGTGGGCCGAGCGTTTGGTGCCGTTCGAGCGCAACCTGCGTGCCGGGACACCCGCCCGCCGCGACGGCATCCGGCTCGTGCCCGCCGATCCGGCCTGGCCCGCGCAGGCGCAGCGGCTGATCGCCCGGCTGTGGGTCGCCTGCGGCAGCGCCGCGTCGCGCATCGACCACGTCGGGTCCACCTCGGTACCGGGGTTGCCCGCCAAGGACGTGATCGATCTGCAGATCACGGTCGCCGATCTGGCCGCCGCCGACGGTTTGCGCGACGCCCTCGGCGCGGCCGGATTCCCGGTGCGGCCGGAGGTCACCCAGGACAATCCCAAGCCGACACCGCAGGACCCCGCGGGCGTCGATACCGCGCTGTGGACCAAACGTTTCCACCAGAACGCCGACCCGGGCCGGTTGGCCAACGTGCACGTGCGTGCCGAGGGCTCGCCCGGGCAGCAGTACGCGCTGCTGCTGCGGGATTGGCTACGCGCGGACGACGAGGCGCGCGCGGAGTACCTCGCCGTCAAGCGCGAGGGCGAAGCCGAGGCGGCGGGGCTGACGGGCGCGGAGGCGACCGCCGCCTACCTCGGCGTCAAGGAGCCGTGGTTCGACGCCGCCTATGCCAGGGCTCTTGCTTGGCGGGACACGTCGGCGTCCTAGGCCCCGACGAGCGAACCGGCGCGGGCAGCGTCCCGCAGGGGGCCTACAGCCAGGTCAAGGTGATGTCCATGGTCTCCAGCCAGCCCTCGAAGGTGTGGCCGTTGGCGGCGATGCCGTCGATGGCGGCGGTCGCGTGCTGTACGGCGGCCTCGGCGTCGGCGAGGGTGATCAGCCCCGCCGCGTGCGCGGCGATCAGCTCGTCGACGTCGAGCAGCTGGGTGTCGCGCGAGGAGCGCACGATGATGTCGAGATAGTGATCGACGGCCTTCCACTTCTTCGGGGCCACCGTCGTGAAATCACCGACGTCGAGGTAGTAGTCCTGGTCGCGCCGATGCGCCGGGAGGTAGTGGAAGACCGTCGCGCGCAGGTGCAGCTTCGGCAGCAGCCAGGACTCGATGTAGTGGAACTGCGGATGGTCCGACGTGCGCGCCATGTACAGGCCCCACGGCTCGACGCGGTACTTCTCGACCGGGCGCACGAAGCCTTTCGGATCCGTGTTCGTCAGATCCGCGATGTTGAAGTACTCGACCTTCGGGCGGTGCACGTCGACGATTGCCTGCGTCATGCATCAAGAATCTACCGTCGTTCTCGACCCGTCGAGTCGATGGAGTGATCGGCGGGCTACATCCAGGTGAGCGTGATGCCGCGGGTGGCCAGCCACTCCTCCACGCAGTGATCGTGCGCGGCCAGCCCGTCCAGCACCGCCGTGGCCCGGTCGAACGCTCGGTGCGCCTGCGCCGTGTCCACCAGCCCGGCGGCATGCGCGGCCAGCAGCTCGTCGACCCCGAGGAGTTCCGCGGTGTGGCGCGGGCGCACGGCGATGTCGAGGTAGTGATCGACGGCCTTCCAGCGCTTCGGGCCGACTCGGGTGAACTCCCCGATGTCGAGGCGGTAGACACGTTCGCGATGGTGTGCCGGGTTGGTCCGCGTCAGCGTGGCCCGCAACGAGAGTCCTGGCAGCAACCAGGATTCGAGGTAGTGCGAGTCCGGTCCGGCGACCGGACGCGCCATGTACAGGCCCCACGGCTCGACGTGGAAACGCTCGACCGGGCGGACGAAGCCCTTGGCGTCGGTATTGGTGAGTTCGGCCAGATTGAAGAATTCCACCCTGGGCCGGTGCGGCGCCGGGGCGGCCGCGGCGAGTGGCCCCGGTGGGGCGGCCGTGGCGGCGCCGCCGACGGAGGGAACCACCGCGCGGATGTCTCTGGCGACGTACCCGGCGAGGCCGGTCACGGCCGGCACGGCGACGAGCAATGGAATCAGACCGCTCATGGCTCTTCCTCACGTCCGAACAACCAGATCAGGTTACACCTGGCGCGGGGCCACCGCGCGGTTCGAGATAAGCTGTTCTCGAACACGAAACCTATTGCAGCAATGGACATTTCGGACATGTAACCGAATGCGCCGAGCGGGCTCCGCGCGGCTGTGAGGCCGTCGGCGCGCCGGCGGCAACGCGTTCGCATCCGGTAACCCCCTGCCACCGTGAGTGATCGGGAGTATGCCCGCAGCGTTTCGTCGAAAATGGTTGGTAGCACTCGAAATCGGTGTACCCACGACGCGCCGTCGCGTATCGCTTTGTTTCGGGTGGCGCCAGGTTTTCCGGGTAGGCGCAGACTCGTCCCCGGTCCTCGCGTCCGGCGGCCGTAGATCGCCGTCCACTCCGAGTGTGACCGGCTTCACATGACGGGTTCGGTCCCGTGAAATCGCTGGAATCGGGCCCGCCCGCCACCCCGGGAAAGCTGTCGGTGGGTGGGCCTACGCTGGTGAGCATGGCATTCGCAACCGAGATTCCGGCGGAGGGCTTCGAGGACAGGGCGGCCGAGCAGCCGCTCGCGCACTCGGAGTTCCGCCCCGTCGGCGAGATCGAGCGCGTCGGCGGCCGGTTCGAGGTGGTTAGCGAGCACCAGCCTGCGGGAGACCAGCCCGCCGCGATCGCCGAATTGGAGCGCAGGATCAAAGCGGGGGAGCGCGACGTGGTGCTGCTCGGCGCCACCGGTACCGGAAAGTCGGCCACCACGGCCTGGCTGATCGAGCGGTTGCAGCGGCCTGCGCTGGTGATGGCGCCGAACAAGACGCTCGCCGCCCAGCTGGCCAACGAACTGCGCGAGATGCTCCCGCACAACGCCGTCGAGTACTTCGTCTCCTACTACGACTACTACCAACCCGAGGCGTACATCGCGCAGACCGACACCTACATCGAGAAGGACAGCTCGATCAACGACGATGTCGAGCGGCTGCGCCATTCGGCGACCTCCAGCCTGCTGTCCCGGCGCGATGTGGTGGTGGTCGCCTCGGTGTCGTGCATCTACGGCCTCGGCACGCCGCAGTCGTATCTCGATCGCTCGGTGCAACTGCAGGTCGGCTCCGAGATCGACCGGGACGCGCTGCTGCGGCTGCTGGTCGACGTGCAGTACACCCGCAACGACATGGCGTTCACCCGTGGCTCGTTCCGGGTGCGCGGCGACACCGTGGAGATCATCCCGTCCTACGAGGAGCTGGCCGTCCGCATCGAGTTCTTCGGTGACGAGATAGAAGCGCTGTACTACTTGCACCCGCTCACCGGTGACGTGGTCCGCCAGGTGGACATGCTGCGGATCTTCCCCGCCACCCACTACGTAGCCGGGCCGGATCGCATGGAGCGCGCGGTGCGCGATATCGAGGCCGAACTCGAGGATCGGCTCGCCGAGCTGGAACGCCAGGGTAAATTGCTCGAGGCGCAGCGGCTGCGCATGCGCACCCAGTACGACCTGGAGATGATCCGTCAGGTCGGGTTCTGCTCCGGCATCGAGAACTATTCGCGTCACATCGACGGCCGCCCTGCCGGTTCGGCGCCCGCGACGCTGCTGGACTACTTCCCGGAGGACTTCCTGCTCGTCATCGACGAGTCGCACAACACCGTTCCGCAGATCGGTGGTATGTACGAAGGCGACATGTCGCGCAAGCGCAATCTGGTGGAATACGGCTTCCGGCTGCCGTCCGCGGTGGACAACCGGCCGCTGACCTGGGAAGAATTCGCCGATCGGATCGGGCAGACGGTCTACCTGTCGGCCACCCCCGGCCCCTACGAGCTCGGTCAGACCGGCGGTGAGGTGGTCGAGCAGGTCATCCGGCCGACCGGCTTGGTCGACCCCAAGGTCGTGGTGAAGCCGACGAAGGGCCAGATCGACGATCTGATCCACGAGATCAGGCAACGCACCGAGCGCGACGAGCGCGTCCTGGTCACCACGCTCACGAAGAAGATGGCCGAGGATCTCACCGACTATCTGCTCGGGTTGGGGGTCCGGGTGCGCTACCTGCACTCCGAGATCGACACCTTGCGACGGGTCGAGCTGCTGCGGCAGCTGCGACTCGGCGAATACGACGTGCTCGTCGGCATCAACCTGCTGCGCGAGGGCCTGGACCTGCCCGAGGTGTCGCTGGTGGCGATTCTCGACGCCGACAAGGAAGGATTCCTGCGCAGCACCACCGCGCTGATCCAGACGATCGGTCGCGCGGCGCGCAACGTCTCCGGCGAAGTGCACATGTACGCGGACAAGATCACCGACTCCATGCAGTTCGCGATCGACGAGACCGAGCGCCGCCGCGCGAAGCAGGTCGCCTACAACGAGCAGATGGGCATCGATCCGCAGCCGCTGCGCAAGAAGATCGCCGACATCCTCGACCAGGTGTACCGGGAGGCCGACGAGACCGAGGTGGAGGTCGGCGGCTCCGGCCGCAATGCCAGCCGCGGCAGGCGTGCGCAAGGCGAGCCCGGACGAGCGGTGAGCGCGGGTGTGTACGAGGGCCGCGACGTCAAGTCGATGCCGCGCGCCGAACTCGCCGATCTCGTCAAAGAACTGACGGCACAGATGATGAACGCCGCGCGAGAGTTGCAGTTCGAGCTCGCCGGACGTCTGCGCGACGAGATCGCGGACCTGAAGAAGGAACTGCGCGGCATGGACGCCGCCGGATTGAGTTGACCCGGATCGCAGCGGCGCTGCCTCCGCGGGCCGTTCGCCGGCCAACCGCGGAGGCAGCCGAGCCGTCAGGACTGGGTGGCCATCCATTCGTTCACCCGGCGCTCGGCCTCTTCGCGCGAGACGTCCTCGACCTTGGTGAGCACCGCCCAGCGGTGGCCGAAGGGATCGATGACCACGGCGAACCGATCACCGGTGACAAAGGTCTGGGGCTCCTCGACGCTGCGGGCGCCGTGTTCGACGGCGCGCCGCACGACCGCGTCGACGTCCGGGCAGTAGTGCACGATCGAGGTGTGCACCCACTCGCCGTTCGGTGCCAGGACGCCGTTGTCTGGAATGGGCATCCCCATCTGCAGGGTCGAATCGCCGATCTTCAGTTCCGCGTGCGCCGGCTGACCATCGGGCAGGTCGTTGCGAGTGATCACCTCGGCCTCGAAGACGGCGGTGTAGAAATCGATCGCTTTGTTGCCGTCGCCGACCGCGAGAAAACAGGTGATCGAGTGGTAGCCGTCGGCGATGGGATTCACTGTGTTCGTCATGCCCACCACTTTCGCCGGTCGCGGCCGGTGGGTCTTGTAAGAAAGCGACACCGTGGCGCCTAGCGCCGAATCCGCCGCCGGGCCGCCGCAGGCCCGCAACCCCGCCGCGCCCACCGACACCAAGGGAATCCTGCACCCGGACGAGCAGGCGAAGCATCGCTCCCTCCTCCGCTTGCCGCCGAGCCCGGCGGTGGACCGCTACGTCGAGTGGTACTGGGCGGTGCAGTGGGATCTGCGCGGCAGGCCGCCGTACCGAGCCGAGGTGCTGTCCTACCCGAGCGTGAACGTCACCTTCGAGCGATCCGAGACGCGCACCGGCGGATTCGTCAACGGCGTGGTCACGACGAAATTCATACGTGAACTCAGCGGGCAGGGGGAGACGTTCGGGATCCGTTTCCGCGCGGGCGGGTTCGGCGCGTTCACCGGCCTCGATGTCGGCTCGTTCCGCGACCGCGCCGTGCCCATCGGCGACGTACTGCCCGACGCCGCCGGCCTGACCGAGCGGGTGTTCGACGCGCCGACCGCCGAGCGGCGCCGCCTTGTCGTCGAGGATTACCTCGCGGACCATCCCGCCGTGGCGGACCCTACGTATAACTTGGTGCTGCGCATCGTCGACGCCATGGCCACCGACCAGGAGCTGACCAGGGTCGATCAGATCGCCGAGCGATTCGATGTGCCCGCCCGTACATTGCAGCGCATGTTCCGCCGGTACGTCGGCGCGGGTCCGAAATGGGTGCTGCGGCGCTACCGGTTGCAGGACGGCGCCGATCTGCTGGCGAAGGGCCGTACCGAAGATCTCGCGACGTTGGCCGCGGAACTCGGTTATTTCGACCAGGCGCACTTCTCGCGTGAGTTCACCACGGAAGTGGGTATGGCCCCCCTCGAATACGCCAAGAATTCGCTACGCTTCCGCAACGAGGTCACCGCGAAGGTCGTACGGACGCGGGATTAGTTGCCGGACTGCCGACGAGGAGCCGGACATGGACGTCGTGGTGTTGATCGGACGAGTGTTGTTCGCGGTGCTGTTCCTGACCTCCGCCCTGGGGCACTTCACCCGGACCGAAGCGATGGCCGGGTACGCCCAGAGCAAGGGAGTCCCGATGGCGAAGGCCGCCGTGCTGGGCTCGGGTCTGCTGTTCGCCCTCGGCGGCCTGAGCGTGCTGCTGGGTGTCTGGGCCGACGTCGGTGCACTGCTGCTCGTTCTCGCGCTGCTGCCCACCGCCGTGGTGATGCACCGGTTCTGGCAGGAGGCCGACGAGGAGACCAAGCAGAGCGAGCTGATCCAGTTCAGCAAGGACGTGGCTCTGGCGGGCGCCGCCCTGATGTTGTTCGCGTTCTTCGCACACGTCGAGGAACTCGGATTGACCATCACCGGACCCCTTTTCGACCTCTAGTCCCGCCCCTGTGCGCTAATTTCGCGCATCGTTTTCAGCGCAGGAAGAGGAAGCCGTGGACCGCATTGGAGCGATTCTTGGCATATTCTGGGCAAACTATCGGCAGTGGCCCTGGCGGCATGGTAGTCCGGTTCCCATCGGCCTGTTCCCGGCGCGTGATTCACGTGCCGGACAGCCCGCTCTTCATGTGACGGACCTGGCTCTGTGATGAATATCCCAGGCCCGCAAAACGGTTCGACGCGGTTGTGGCACCTCACAGGTTTAGTTCCCCGGAATTGGGTCGGCCCTGGTTGCTCAGGCCCTTCCGGCATTCCCTGGCGAATCCGCGGCGGGAATGGCCGAACACCCCGAGTGTGATGTCTTGCGATTTCTGATATTTCCGCCCGGTTTGCCGCTATGGTCGAGCCCAGTCGCCGCGCCGGCGTCCCGGTCGTACCGGAACGAACCCGCGCGCGGCACCTGACCCACCGCATAGTTGGAGGAGAGAATGACCGCCTACCGGACCATTGTCGTCGGTACCGATGGCTCGGACTCGTCGTATGTCGCCGTCGAGAAGGCAGGGGCCCTGGCCGGTGTGTCCGGCGCGACCCTGGTCATCGCCTGCGCGTACTACCCGACCGACGACCGCGATGTCGCGGCCGCGGCCGACGTGCTGAAGGAAGAGGCCTACCAGGTACGCGGTTCCGCGCCGACCAACGAGATCCTGCGCATCGCCCGCGACAAGGCGATCGCGGTGGGTGCGGCCGACATCGTCGAGCGCGCCATCGTCGGCGAGCCGGTGGAATCGCTGCTCGCGCTGATGAAGGAGGTCGACGCCGACCTGTTGGTCGTCGGTAACCGGGGCCTGAACACCCTGGCCGGGCGGCTGCTCGGCTCGGTGCCCTCCGACGTGGCGCGCAAGTCCCGCTCCGACGTGCTGATCGTGCACACCGTGCGCTGAGTCTCGCGACGATCGAAAGGCTCCGTGTCCATCGCGAATCGCGATGTGGCGCGGAGCCTTTCTCGTTCCGAGATCCGGGCGCCGATCAGCGCAGCCGGGCGAGCACGCCGGGCAGGTCCGCACCGTGCACCACGCCGAGCCGCTGGGTGGCGCGCGTCAGCGCGACGTACAGATCGTTGAGCCCGCGGGGCGATTCGCCGAGGATGTCCTGCGGTTCCACCAGGTAGACCGCGTCGAACTCCAAGCCCTTCACCTCGTGCACGGTCAGCACCCGCACCGACTCGCCCGCGAGATCGGCCAACTCCGCCACCAGCGCCTGCGGCGCAATCACCGCCGTGGTGCCCGGCCCCGTCTCGGTGGCAACCAGCCGAGCCACCTCCGCGTGCACCTCGCCGGGCGCGACCCGGTACGCACGCGGCGCGACGCCGGTCTCGCGGACCGAACGCGGCGCGGTCGCCGCCGGATCGATGGCGGCAAGGACGTCGGCCGCGACGTCCATGATCTCCGCGGGGGTGCGGTAGTTGACGGTGAGCTCGGTCAGCTTCCACCGGGACGCGACGTAGGGCTCCAGCATCCGCTGCCACGAGGACGCGCCCGCCGGGTCGCCGGTCTGGGCGACGTCCCCGACCACGGTGACCCACCGGTTCGGGATGCGCCGCATCACCATGCGCCACGCCATCTCCGACAGCTCCTGCGCCTCGTCCACGATCACGTGACCGTAGGTCCAGGTGCGATCGCCCGCGGCGCGCTCCGCGGTCGTCTGGCGGGAGCGGGTGTCCTGTCGTTCGGCCAGCTGGCTCGCGTCGATCAGGTCGTAGGCCATGAGGATCTCGGGATCGAGATCGTCCTCGAGATCCTGCGGCGCGGAGCCGGTGAGGATGTCGAGGGCGTCCTGCGCCTCGGCGATCCGGGCGCGCCAGCGGCGGCGGGCGCGCTCGCGTTCCTCGGTGTCGTCCACGCCGAGCAGTTCGGCCAGCTCGTCCAGCAGCGGCGCGTCGGCGGCGCTGAACCGCCCGTCGTCCGGTCGCAGCAGTTCGGCGCGGTCGGCCGGGTCCAGCGAGCTCGCGGCCCGGTCCAGCCGCTTCGGGTCGGCGAGCAGGTCGGCCAGCACGTCCTGCGGGGACAGGATCGGCCAGAGTTTCGCGATGGCGGCCTGGATCTGCGGATCGGCGCGCATCTCGTCGCGGATCTCGGTGAGGTCGGCCGAGCTGAGCAGGCTGGGGCCGCCGGAGAGATCGGAGCCCATGGTCTCGGCCAGCTGATCGGTCAGTGCGTCGATCACCGAGGCGGCGAAGATCGGCCGGGCCAGGTTGTGCGGGCGGCGTGAGGACCGGGCGCGGCCGCGGGCCTTGGTGGCGATCTTGCGATCCAGCGACACCGGATAGCCGTCGAAGCTGAGCCGAACGGGTTCGGCGGGCACTTCCTGGCGGTCGCGCACCGCCTGCTTGAGCACCTCGAGGATCGTCAGCGAACCCTTGATCTCGCCGGCGCGCAGCGAATCCTCGCGGGCCGCTCGCACGCCCGGATACAGATCGCCGATGGTGGACAGCAGTACGCCGGTCTCGCCGAGCGACGGCAGCACCTGGCCGATGTAGTCCAGGAAGGTGGCGTTCGGTCCGATGATCAGCACACCGCTCTTGGCCAGCTGCTGACGGTAGGTGTAGAGCAGATACGCCGCGCGATGCAGCGCGACGGCGGTCTTGCCGGTGCCCGGCCCGCCCTGCACGACGAGCACGCTCTTGTGCTCGGAGCGGATTATCGCGTCCTGCTCGTGCTGGATGGTCTCGACGATGTCGTTCATGTGACCGGTGCGCGCGGCGTTGAGCGCGGACAGCAGCGCGCTCTCGCTGCCGACACCGCCGTCGGCGTCGGTGACGCCGGCCCGGCGCGCGGCCTCCAGATCGAGGTACTCGTCGTTGATCGCGGTGACCTTGCGATTGCGCGAGCGGATGTGCCTGCGCCGGGTCACACCGTCCGGCGCCGCGGTGGTGGCCAGGTAGAACGGGCGCGCCAGCGGGGCACGCCAGTCCAGCAGCAGGCTCTCGTAGTCATCCTTCTCGTCGAGGATGCCGAGCCTGCCGATGTAGCGGTACTCCTCCTGCTCTCCGTCGAGGTCGATGCGGCCGAAACACAGGCCGTGCTCTGCGGCATCGTATTTCGCCAGGTCCTCGGTGTAGAGCTGGCTGAAGGACTCTCGTTCGCTGCGCGCCTGCGGGGTGCCCCCGGTCTCCAGCAGCACCGTGCGCAACCGGTTGCGCGCGTAGTCGCGCATCTCGTCCAGCCGCTCGTACAGCACCGACAGGTACGCCTGTTCCCGGTCGGTCTCGCGGGTCCGCTCGGGGGTGCCGTCGTGGGCGGCACGGTCCTGAGTGAGGTCGGGCAAACTGAACTCCTTGTCACCGCGAACAGGCGCGCGCCCCGCTACCCCGGCCGGGCAGGTGAACGCGCGGAAAGCAGAGTTGTCGAGTTTACCGGTGCGGCGGCTGGCTCGCCGCAACCGCAGGTCAGGGCCCCGGCTGCGAAGTGGGGCCCGGGTCGTGGTCGGGGGTGAGCGGTACCGGCGTGAAGTGCTCGACCACCGGGAACGGGTCGTAGAAGTGGTGTAGCAGGTCCTTCCAGCGCTGATATTCCGGCGAGCCGCGGAACCCGACGACGTGATCGTCGAGCCGGTCCCATTCCACCCGGAGCAGGTAGCTGCCCGGCGACTCCACACCGCGCGACAGCGACAGCGACCGGAAGCCGGGCATGCTCGCGATGATCGGCCGGGCCGCGGCGAAAGCGGCCTCGAAATCGGCCGCACGCTCGGGGCGAACCGGCAGCAGGGCGTGTTCGATGATCATGCGCGTCAGGAGGCGTGGGTGCTGTTCGGCCTGCGGCCCTTGGTGACGGTGCCTTCGCGTCGCCCCGGCGGCTTCGCGCGGTACATCGCCAGGTCCGCGTCGTGCAGCACGGCTTCCGGGCTGCGCCGATCGCCCACCTCGAGCTCGGTGACGCCGATCGAGGCGTTCACCTCGATCCGGTGCCCGCGCGCGATGATCGGCTCCGCCATGGTGGAACGCAATCTGCTCACCAGTGCTTCGATGTCGACGCGGCGGGTGCGCCCGGACAGCAGCACCAGGAACTCGTCACCGCCGAGCCTGCCGACGATGTCGTCGCCGCGCAGCGCGCGCTGCAACCGCTGGGCGACGATCTGCAGCACCGTGTCGCCGATGGCGTGCCCGAGGGTGTCGTTGATCGCCTTGAACCCGTCCAGGTCGATGAACAGCACGGTGGACACCGGCAGCAGTTCGTCGGTGCTGGCCAGCGCGGCGGCCAGCTGGGAAAGGATCAGCGAGCGGTTGGCCAGCCCGGTGAGCGAGTCGTGCGTGGCCTGATACTCCAATTGCCGCCTGCTGGCACGGAATTCGGTGATGTCGGCGAAGGAGGACACGGCCGAGGAGCGCGGGTCGCCGGGGTTGAGCAGGCGGCTGCTGCCCGACAGCCAGCGGCGCTGACCGTCCACCCGGTCGACACCGAAGACGTAGCCGGTGATGGTCTCGCCCGTGGCGAGCGTGCGCGCCACGGGATGGCGGCCCGGCGGCAGCAGCTGGGCGTTCGCGTCCAGCAGCACCAGCGGCAGCGACTGGATGGTGCGCCCGATCACCTGGCGGTCGGGTCCCTCGGTGCCGAAGATGCGTTTGGCCGCCGGGTTCATCGATTGGATGCGGCCCTCCGGATCGATGACCACGACGCCCTCCTCCAACTGGGAGACGACCGTGGTGAAGTAGTGCTCGGCTCTGCGCTGCGCGGCCTCGGCGTGGCGCTGGGCGGTGAGGTCGTGGATCACCACCTGGTAGGCGAGGCGGTCGTGCCAGGCGGTCAGCACCGACACCGTCTCCACGGGGACGGTGCCGCCGTCCACCCGCATCAGCGTCATCTCCGTGGGGATCGAGGCCGCGCCCGCGGTGGTGAGGGTGCTGATGCGGTCGAGCATGGAGGGGACGGACGCGGGGTGGACGAAGTCGGTCAGCGGGCGGCCGACGATCTCCTCGGCGTTCTCCGCGGCGAGCAGGCGGACGGTCGCCGGGTTGACGTAGACGACCCGGCCGCGCTCGTGCACACAGATTCCGTCCGGGGTGTGTTCGACCAGGGAGCGGTAGCGCGCGGCCAGCTGTTCGGCGGCGTCGACCGCGGCGGCCAGCTTGTCGTCACCCACTCGAACCCCCGATCATCGACCCGATTATGGCCATTGGAACACGGGATCATTCTGGTATCGACGTGTACAAGATCACATCGTCCACGGTATTGCTTCGATCACAGTACTGGCACGTTCCCGGCCGAGGTCCGGCGATCATGGCAGATACCGGTTGCCGAGTCGAGAAGGGGCGAACCGCTCGAGCGTCCCGGGCAGCCGGCGAAGGAGCGAGACATGCCTGGTGCCGACCCGAACACCGCCGCGCGATTCCGAACTCCGCCGAGGCATCGAGATCCGATGACCATCGCCGGGATCGGCGCGATCACCGGCTACGGGTGGGGCCGGGAACGGCTGTGGAACGGGTTGCTCAGCGGCAAGTCGGCCGCCGCCCTGCTGCCCGGCTACGGGCCCGGCCGGGACGAGGACGCCTGGGTATCGCTGGTGCCCGACGGTGGCGATCCCGAGCTGAGCACGAGCCGTTACGGCCGGGCCGTGCACGAGGCGGCGCGGGAGGCCGTCGCCGACGCCCGCGAGCGGGGTTGGCGGCCCGGCCGCACGGTCGGTCTGCTGCACGCCATCGTGCTCGGCGACGTGGCGGACTGGCGCGACTTCTACCTCGTCGACGGGGGCAACCGCCGGTCGAGGGACTACCTGCGGCTGTTGCCGTCCACCCCGGTCTCGATGCTGATGCAGGAGTTCGGCTTCCACGGTCCGGCGATGAACGTGTCCGCCGCGTGCAGTTCCGCCAACGTCGCGCTGATCACCGCGAAGCTCTGGCTGGACGCGGGCATGGCCGACGACGTGATCTTCGTGGCGACCGACCTGTCCGCCACCCCGGACATGGTGGAGAGCTTCGTCCGGCTCGGCGCCGCGGTCACCGATGCCGAGCCGCTGGACGCGTGCCGCCCCTTCCAGCAGGGCAGCCGCGGGTTCAGCATGGGGGAGGCCTCGGTGGCGTTCGTGCTGACCCGCTCGGCGGACCGGCCCTACGCCGCGGTCCTCGGCGGCGCGATGTCCAACGACGCCTATCACGTGGTCTCGGTCGACCCGACGCACGAGCAGATCCTCGACTGCGCTCACCGCGCGCTCGCCGATGCGGAGGTCGCCGCCACGGACGTGCGTTATTTCAACGCGCACGGGACCGGGACCAGGCAGTGCGATGTGGCCGAGCATCATCTGATCGAGCACCTGTTCGCAGGCCCTCCGCACATCTACGCGCTGAAGCCGCTGGTGGGCCACTGCCAGAGCGCGGCGGCCGCCGTCGAGGTGGCGGCGGCCGCGCTCGGCTACGAGCGCGGCATCGTGCCCGCGGCCCCCATCGTCGCGCCCGCGCATCCACGGTTGCTGGACGGCTCGGCGCCGTTCGAGGGCGGCGTCACCCTGAAGCTCTCCCTCGGCATGGGCGGCAACAACTCCGTCGTAGTGCTCGGCGCCGCCTGACCGCGATTCGCCGCGCGGGCGAGCGCCCCGCCCGGCCCGGTCGGCCTGATTCGGGCCGGTACCGGCACTTTTCGCCGATGGGGACTTTCGGCCCTGTTCGTGGCAGCGCACGCGGTGCTGGCATAGGGGCGGGACGGATCGATCTGGAGAGCGGGGCAATGCAGATGGTCTCATCAGGGCCGCGGTGCGTATCGGAACAGTGGACGACGGCCGCGGGGCCGGAGGTCGCGGTGACCACGCGAGGGGAGGTGGCCGCCTTGGACGTCACGCGGGCGGTGCGAGCCGTCTCCCGGGTGCTGCGCAGACACCATCTCGACGCTCCCGCCCGGGTGCGCCTCGGCGCGCTGCCCGGCGCTGAGGCCCTGACGGTGGTGCAGGTCGACGTCCGCCACCGGGACGTCGTGACCCGGGTCCAGGTCACCGGGCCGCGCGGGTTCGCGGTGACCTTCGCCGCCGAGCGCCTCGACCGCCGGTTGGCCCGGCTGGCCGCGCGGGAAACGCGGCCTTGGCCCGATCCCGCCCGGCCGGCGCTGTCCCGCGCCGGGGAGCCGCGTCCGATCGTTCGCCGCAAGCAGTGTGCCCTGTCCACCTGCACGCCCGCCGAAGCGGTCGCGGTGCTGGACGCCATGGATTACGAGGCCCACCTGTTCACCGACGCCGAGACCGGCGAGGACGCGGTGGTGCACTGGGCAGCGCCGGGCGTGCGGCTCATCCGCCAGCGCGCGACATATCCGCCGATCCGGTCGCCGGAGCCGGTACGGAGCACCCCGCCGATCGTCGTGGACGCGGAGCCCGCCGCATGCCTGCCTCCGGGCGAGGCTGCGACGGCGTTGTGCCGCGGCGGACTGCCGTTCCTGTTCTGTACCGACCCGGACAGCGGCCGGGGCGGGCTGCTGTACCGGCGCCACGACGGCGATCTGGCGCTCGTCGCGCCCGTCTGATCACTAGGCCAGCGGCGCGGACCAGTGCACCCTGGTGCCGCCGCTCTCGGTCCGCCCGACCGTGCAGCGGCCGTCGGACATGCTCGCCCGCTGCGCGAGGTTGGCCAGCCCGCTCGGTGTGACCTCCGCGGGCATTCCCGCGCCGTTGTCCTCGACGAGCACGGTCAGCTCGTCGTCGACGGTGATCTCGACGGCGAGCCGGTTGCCGCCGGAATGACGCACCGCGTTGCTGACCGATTCGCGCACCACGGCTTCCGCGTGGTCGGCGAGCGCGTCGCCAACCACCGACAGCGGCCCGGCGAATCGCACACTGGTCCGGAAGGCGCCGTCGGCGGTCTGCTGGCGAATCGCGTCCTCCAGCCGCCGCCGCAGCGGGTCGCCGCCGTGCAGGTCGAAGATCGACGTGCGGATCTCCTGCACGACCTCCTGTAAACCGTCCATCTCCGCCGAAAGCCGTTGCCGGACTTCGGGATCCCGCGTGCGTGCCACGGTCGCGCGCAACCCGAGCCCGACCGCGAACAATCGTTGGACGACGTGGTCGTGCAGGTCGCGCGCGATGCGGTCGCGGTCGGCGAGCACGTCGAGTTCGCGCATCCTGCGCTGGGTCTCGGCCAGCTGCATGGCCAGGGCCGCCTGGTCGGTGAACGCGGCGGTCAGTTCGATCAATTCGCCGGGGTACGGGGGAGCTCCGGGTGGCCGCGCGATGATCAGCACGCCGAGCGCGAGATCCGCGGTTTGCAACGGCAGCACCAGCGCGGGCCCCGCCGGGCCCACCGCCGCGCCGAGATCCTCCCCGGCGGCCTCCGGCACCTGTACCGGCGCGCGCTGCGTGAATGCCGTACCGGTGACGGTGCCCGCGATGCGCACCCGCTCCGGGCCCGGTCCGGGGCCGAACCATTGCGCCACCACGAGTTCGGTGGCTTCGTCGGGCGGCGTCGCGGGCGCCACCACGGCCAGCAGCGCCTGCTGCGAACCGGTCAGCGCGCGGGCGCGGGCGACCACCTGCGCGAGCACCAGATCCGGCGCCGTGCCCGCGAGGAATTCGGTCGCGATGTCGCGGGTCGCCTCGATCCACGCCTGCCTGGTCCGCGCGGACTCGTACAGCCTGGCGTTCTCGATCGCGATGCCCGCCGCGGCGGCCAGCGCCAGCACGATGGCCTCGTCGTCGTCGGTGAAGGGTTGCCCGCCCGCCTTCTCGGTGAGGTACAGATTGCCGAAGATCTCCTCGCCGACCCGCACCGGGACGCCGAGGAAGCTGCCCATCGGCGGATGATCGGGCGGAAAGCCCACGGAGGCAGAGTGTTCCGACAGGTCGTCCAACCGGATCGGTCGCGGGTGCGTCAGCAGCAGGCCGAGTACGCCCTGCCCTCGCGGAGCGCGGCCGATGTGGGCCGGCGTCAGGTCGTCGACGCCCTGGAAGATGAATTCGACCAGCCGGTCGCCGTGTCCGCGTACGCCGAGCGCCCCGTAGCGGGCGTCGACCAGACGGGTGGCGGTCCGCACGAGGGCGCGCAAAGTGTCGAGCACCGTTGACGAGAGATGAGGGGTGAGTTCCGTCATGAAGGAGTCGGGGGAGGCCGGTGGGGGGCGCACAGCGCGCTCAGTCTAATCGGCGGTCCCTGCGTGCGCTGCGGAGTTGCGCCGCGCGGTGACCCGGGGGAGTCGGCGCGGCCGGAGACATCGGCGCGGTCTCGACCAGCGTGACGGGGTCGCAGTGTGGGTCGTCACACACACGCGGGGTGACGTCGAGCACCGGGCGGCGGCGCGCCACTCCGCTGTCGATCACTCGCCTCCCAGGTCCCGGCTGCCTCGGGTGCGGGCGGCGGCAGCGTGGCGGCCGCGTCGAGGGGAATGACGAGTGCGGTCGCACTGTTGACCAGTGGTGCCGGGAGGGCGATGCTACGGAGGCGGCCTGGCCTGTTTCCCCGGCCCGATCCGTAATGTCCGGCCGCCGGGTTCCCGCTATTCGTCGAGGTGACGGGCGGTCCGCGAAACTTGTCGGTGCCCATGCCTAGCATGGCGGCCGGGGGTATTTCTGGACGCCGAACACGAAGGAGAAGGGACGACCTGTGGCGGAACGCCTCACTGTGCGCGGAGCTCGGGAGCACAACCTGAAGGGTGTCGATCTCGACCTGCCCCGCGACAGCCTCATCGTGTTCACCGGTCTGTCCGGCTCCGGCAAGTCCAGCCTGGCCTTCGACACGATCTTCGCCGAAGGGCAGCGCCGCTACGTCGAGTCGCTGTCGGCGTACGCGCGGCAGTTCCTGGGGCAGATGGACAAACCCGACGTCGACTTCATCGAAGGTCTGTCGCCCGCGGTGTCCATCGATCAGAAGTCGACCAACCGCAACCCGCGCTCCACCGTGGGCACCATCACCGAGGTCTACGACTATCTGCGGCTGCTCTACGCGCGGGCGGGCACGCCGCACTGCCCCGTGTGCGGCGAGCTGATCGCCAAGCAGACGCCGCAGCAGATCGTCGACCAGGTGCTTGCCATGGAGGAGGGCATCCGCTTCCAGGTGCTCGCCCCGGTGGTGCGCACCCGCAAGGGCGAGTTCGTCGACCTGTTCGACCAGTTGAACTCCCAGGGCTACTCCCGCGTGCGGGTCGACGGCGTGGTGTATCCGCTCACCGACCCGCCGAAGCTGAAGAAGCAGGAGAAGCACGACGTCGAGGTCGTGGTCGACCGGCTGGCGGTCAAGCCGGGTTCCAAGCAGCGCCTGACCGATTCGATCGAGACCGCGCTGCGGCTCGCCGACGGCATCGTGGTGCTCGACTTCGTCGATCGCGACGAGCACGCGCACGACCGGGAGCGCCGCTTCTCCGAGCGCCTCGCCTGCCCGAACGGTCACCCGCTCGACATCGAGGACCTGGAGCCGCGCTCGTTCTCGTTCAACTCGCCCTACGGCGCCTGCCCGGACTGCACCGGCCTCGGCATCCGCAAGGAGGTCGACCCGGAACTGGTGGTGCCCGACCCGGGGCTGAGCCTCAACGACGGCGCCATCGCCCCGTGGTCGCGCGGCCAGACCGCCGAGTACTTCACCAGGCTGCTGTCCGGTCTCGCCGACGCCATCGGCTTCTCCATGGACACCCCGTGGCAGGATCTGCCGCCCAAGGCGCGCAAAGCGGTGCTGGAGGGCAGCGCCGACCAGGTGCACGTGTCCTACACCAACCGCTACGGCCGCAAGCGCTCGTACTACGCGGACTTCGAGGGCGTGATGCCGTTCCTGCAGCGGCGCCTGGAGAGCACCGAGTCCGAGCAGATGAAAGAGCACTACGACGGGTACATGCGCGACATCCCGTGCCCGGTGTGCAACGGCGCCCGGCTGCGCCCGGAGATCCTCGCCGTCACCATCGCCGCGAACGGCGACAAGAAGTCCATCGCCGACGTCAGCGACCTGTCCATCGGTGAGTGCTCGGCGTTCCTGAATTCGCTCACCCTGGGGGAGCGCGAGGCGGCCATCGCCGGGCAGGTGCTCAAGGAGGTGCAGGCGCGACTGGGCTTCCTGCTCGATGTGGGCCTGGAGTACCTCTCGCTGTCCCGCGCGGCGGCCACGCTCTCCGGCGGTGAGGCGCAGCGCATCCGGCTCGCCACCCAGATCGGCTCAGGTCTGGTGGGCGTGCTGTACGTGCTGGACGAGCCGTCGATCGGTCTGCACCAGCGGGATAATCGCAGGCTCATCGAAACCCTCACGCGCTTGCGCAATCTCGGCAACACGCTGATCGTGGTCGAGCACGACGAGGACACCATCCGCGCCTCGGACTGGGTGGTCGACATCGGCCCGTACGCGGGCGAGCACGGCGGCACGGTGGTGCACAGCGGGCCCTACGAAGAGCTGCTCACCGATCCGAACTCACTGACCGGCGCGTATCTGTCGGGCCGGGAGCGGATCGAGGTGCCGCTGGTGCGCCGTCCGGTCACCAAGAAGCGGCAGCTCACCGTCGTCGGGGCGAACGAGCACAACCTCAGGGGCATCGACGTCGCGTTCCCGCTCGGCGTTCTCACCTCGGTGACCGGCGTCTCCGGGTCGGGTAAGTCGACCTTGGTGAACGACATCCTGGCGACGGTACTGGCGAACCGCCTCAACGGCGCGCGGCAGGTGCCCGGCAGGCACACGCGGATCAACGGGCTCGACCACCTGGACAAGCTGGTGCAGGTGGACCAGTCGCCGATCGGCCGCACGCCGCGGTCCAATCCGGCCACCTACACCGGCGTCTTCGACAAGATCCGCACCTTGTTCGCGGCCACCACCGAGGCGAAGGTGCGGGGATACCAGCCGGGCCGGTTCTCGTTCAACGTCAAGGGCGGTCGCTGCGAGGCCTGCTCCGGCGACGGCACGCTGAAGATCGAGATGAACTTCCTGCCGGACGTCTACGTCCCCTGCGAGGTCTGCCACGGGGCCCGGTACAACCGGGAAACCCTCGAGGTGCACTACAAGGGCAAGACCATCGCCGAGGTGCTGGACATGTCCATCGAGGAGGCCGCCGGATTCTTCGAACCGGTGACCTCGATCCACCGCTACCTCAAGACCCTGGTGGACGTCGGGCTCGGCTATGTGCGCCTCGGGCAGAGCGCTCCCACCCTCTCCGGTGGCGAGGCCCAGCGGGTGAAGCTCGCCGCCGAGTTGCAGAAGCGGTCCACCGGTCGCACCGTGTACATCCTCGACGAGCCGACCACGGGTCTGCACTTCGAGGACATCCGCAAGCTGCTCAACGTCATCAACGGCTTGGTGGACAAGGGCAACACGGTGATCGTCATCGAACACAACCTGGACGTCATCAAGACCTCCGACTGGGTGATCGACATGGGCCCCGAGGGCGGCTCCGGCGGCGGCACCGTGGTGGCGGAGGGCACGCCGGAAGACGTCGCGGCCGTCGCGCACAGCTACACCGGCCAGTTCCTCAAAGAGGTGCTGGACCAGCCGCCCGCGCCGCAGACCGCCGCGAAGAAGGCTCCGGCGAAGAAGACCGCCGCGAAGGCCACCAAGCGCGCGGTGAAGAAGACCGCGGCGGTCGGCTGACCCGTTGTCCGATGCGGCGCGGCCCGGAAGCTCTGGGTCGCGCCGCTTTCGCCTCAGCGGTTGGCGATGGTGTGGATCAGTGCGGCGAGTTCCTTCGGCTTCGACCACATGGGCCAGTGTCCCGTGGGCAGGTCGACGTACTCGGCATCGATGCGCGCCAACTCGGTGAAGAGGGGGGCTTCCCCGTTGTCCCGCAGCTTCTCGACCAGATCGGCGGTCATGCTGCTGCAGATCACGGTCGTCGCTACGGCCAGCCGCGCGGCCGAATCGCTCAATCGCAGCGGCGCGGCCGCGACGGACGTTGGCTCCGGCACGGCGCGTTCGCGGAAGCGCGCCAGGGCGGCTTCGTCCAAGCCCGCCAAGCTGCTGCCTCCGGCCTCCAGTTCGGACCATTCCGGCAGCGCCCACTCGCGCGCGGCGATGTCCAGGGCGGAGTTGATGACGAAGCCGTTGGGCAGCGGAGCGCTGTCGACGTAGATCGCGCGGCGGAACAGGGTGGGCGCCCGGTCGATGGCTAGATAGGCGGGCGCCGCGCCGCCGGAATGCGCGACGAGCACGACTGTCTCGTCCGCGGGCACCGCGTCGATGATGGCTTGCGCTTGGGATTCCAGGGTGGCCGACAACCGATCGGGATCAGCCGCGTCCAGGCCGGGGAGCGTGAGCGCCGTTACCTCGTTGCCACGCTGCCGCAGATCGGGTGCGACCTCGTCCCACGCCCATGCACCGAGCCAGAATCCGGGAGCGAGCAGAATCCGAGTAGCCATGGGCTCACTGTGCCCTACCCGTTGGGAAATTTCCTAAACATCGTTGTCCCAGTGCGTGATTCGCCCACAATTTCCGCCGCGCTTCGGAATTCCGTCGGGCCGGGAGCGGCCCGACGGGTATGTCCTCGCCGGATGCCCGCCGCGGTCGGCGGCTCGGCGCAGCGCGACACCGGGCGTCGTCGCTCAGCGCCGGGATCGAGCCGCTGGGCGCGACGTCCTCGTGCCCCGTGGCCGAGCCGGTCAGTAGACCGGGCCGGTGTACTTCTCGCCAGGGCCCTTGCCCGGCTCGTCGGGATGCGCGGAGGACTCACGGAAGGCGCGTTGCAGCGACTGCAACCCTTCGCGAATCGGTCCGGCGTGCGGGCCCAGGTACTCCACCGACGCCGTGACGAGTCCCGCCAGCGCGGTGATCAGACGGCGCGCCTCGTCCAGGTCGCGGCGCGGGCTGGTGTCCGGGTCCTCGTCGGCCAGCCCGAGCTTCTCCGCCGCCGAACTCATCAGCATCACCGCGGCGCGGCTGATCACCTCGACCGCGGGGATGTCGGCCAGTTCGCGTACGGAGGCGTCGAGCTCGTCAGTCATGCCTTCAGGCTAGCGACGCCGCGCGCAGCATCCGGAGGTGGCCGATCTCCGTGACGTTCTTCATCAGCTCCGCGTTCACCCAGCCCGCCAGGTGCGCGACGGTCGATCCGGCCTCGGCGGGCCACGGATAGGCGGAAGGGCGGTCCAGATCGGTCTCGTCGAGCATGTCGAGCACGCGCGTCCACTCGCTGTGCAGATCGCGCAGGCAGGCGATGGCGGCGGCGCCCTCGCCGGGCCAGTGCACGTCCTCCCGCGCGGGCGGGGTGACGCCTTCGGCATGATCGATGGCGGCGCCCCACCACCAGCCGATGTGCCAGGTGAGCCAGCCGATCGTGGGGACGGGCACGGGGTCGGGTTCGGTGTCGGCCCAATCCGGCCGCCATACGCCGTCGGCATCGGGGCGGACCGTCCAGCTGAGTTCGGCGGGTTCCCAGAGGAAGTCCTCCGGCGTGAGAGCGTCGAGGTGGATCCCGGCGAGTGACCAGATCAGGTCGAACTGCCATCGCAGCAGGTCACGGCGTGGTGTGCGCACCGGGGGAGCGTGGCACGCGGGACACGGCCGGGCAAGGTATTTTCGGCCCGATTCGGCGATAGCGGAACGGAATGTTAGACTTTCCGCTGACGACCGCCCCGGGCTTGCCCCGGGGCTGATAAGTGGAGCCCGACTCCCACCGTTGCCGACGAATCATCGTACGGTCAACGGTCCGGTCGCCCGCCCGCGAGGGCGGGTTTCTCGTGCCGAGGTTCTCGTGGAGAACCGGGACGCGAGGGTCGGCCCGAGTTCACTCGTGGCCGGCGATCGGTCGACATCGGGCCCCGTCGCGGAATACCGCACCGGGGCCTTCGTGTTGAACAGGGGTTGCAGTTATTGCGCGCGGTCGTCCGACGACACCGCTTGACCTAGGAGGCCCCATCAGCACTGAGACCCGCATCAACGATCGCATCCGTGTTCCCGAGGTCCGGCTCATCGGACCGGGCGGCGAGCAGGTTGGGATCGTGCGTGTTGAAGATGCACTACGCGTCGCCCTCGAAGCCGACCTCGATCTGGTCGAGGTGGCACCGGATGCCCGTCCGCCGGTCTGCAAGATCATGGATTACGGCAAGTTCAAGTACGAGACGGCGCAGAAGGCGCGCGAGTCTCGGAAGAACCAGCAGCAGACGGTGATCAAGGAGCAGAAGCTCCGTCCGAAGATCGACGACCACGACTACGAGACCAAGAAGCGCAACGTCGTTCGCTTCCTCGAGGCCGGGTCCAAGGTCAAGGTGACGATCATGTTCCGGGGACGCGAGCAGTCCCGCCCCGAACTCGGCTTCCGGCTGCTGCAGCGCCTGGCGTCCGACGTCGCCGAGCTCGGATTCGTGGAAACCTCGGCCAAGCAGGACGGTCGCAACATGACCATGGTCCTCGCCCCCCACAAGGGTGCGAAGACCCGGGTGAAGGCGCAGCAGGAGTCGGTCCCGCGCCCGGCGCCCAGCGCCGCCCCGGCCGGTCAGCCCGCTGCGGAGCAGGCCGAGACCGCCGGCCCGCAGTAACACCGATCAGAACACCGGCGGTCCGCCCCGACCGCCGGGACGACAGATAGAGGAATCCATGCCGAAGATGAAGACCCACAGCGGCGCCTCGAAGCGATTCAAGGTGTCCGGTAAAGGCAAGCTGCTGCGCCAGCAGGCGAACCGTCGCCACCTGTTAGAGCACAAGCCCAGCCGCCGGACTCGTCGTCTGGACGGCGTGGAAGTTGTCGCCTCCGCCGACGTCCGTCGCGTGAAGAAGCTGCTCGGTCTCTGATCGCGCCCGCACAGACCGATAGGCACACCGCGACCGGACCAGCTCCGTCGCCACCCACCGACCCATTTCCGGGCGCTGCCCCGCGCCCCCAGATCGATTAGGACTGACCAGTGGCACGCGTCAAAAGGGCCGTCAACGCTCAGAAGAAGCGCCGTTCCATCCTCGAGGCCTCCAAGGGTTACCGCGGCCAGCGCTCGCGGCTGTACCGCAAGGCCAAGGAGCAGCAGCTGCACTCGCTCGCCTACGCCTACCGGGACCGCCGGGCGCGCAAGGGTGACTTCCGCAAGCTGTGGATCGCGCGCATCAACGCCGCCGCGCGGATCAACGACATCACCTACAACCGCTTCATCCAGGGCCTGAAGGCCGCCGGTGTCGAGGTGGACCGCAAGATCCTCGCCGAGCTCGCGGTGTCGGACGCCGAGGCGTTCGCCGGTCTCGTCGCCCTCGCCAAGGCCGCCCTGCCGCAGGACGTCAACGCGCCGGCCGCCTGAGTCGCATCCGTTGGCACACGGACACCTTTCGGAACGACCCGTGGAAGCGCTCAGTGAGCGCAATCCGCGGGTCGTTTCCGCTGTCAAGCTGCAGCGTGGCGCGCAGCGTCGCAAAACGGGCCGATTCCTCGCCGAAGGCGCCAATGCCGTCGCCGCGGCGCTGGAGACCGCGCGCGTCCACGAGTTGTTCTTTTCGGCGGCGGCCGCCGAACGAGACCACGCGCTGATCGCGGGGGCGGCCGCGGTGGGGGTCCGCACCACGCTGGTCAGCGATCGAGCGGCACAGCATCTCGGGGAGACCGTGACCGCGCCGGGACTGGTGGCGGTCTGTGACCTGCTCGACGTGCCCTTGAGCCGGATCTTGGACGCGCGACCGCGCATGCTGGCCGTCCCGGTCGAGATGGCCGAGCCCGGGAACGCGGGCACGCTCGTGCGGGTCGCCGACGCGGTCGGCGCCGACGGCGTCGTGCTGGCGGGTGACACGGTCGACCCGCACAACGGCAAGTGCGTGCGGGCCAGCGCGGGCAGCATCTTCCACGTGCCGATCGCGCGGCACCGCGATGTGGCCGAGACGCTGGACGCGATCGCCGCGGCGGGTATCACGATCCTGGCGACGGCGGCGAACGGTGAAGTCGGCCTGGACGACGCCGACGCACTGTTCACCGGCCCGGTGGCCTGGCTGTTCGGCAACGAGGCGCACGGCTTGGACCCGGCCGTGGCGCGCCGGGCCGACCATCGCATCCGCATTCCCATTCGTGGCCGCGCCGAGAGCCTGAACCTGGCGACGGCCGCCGCCATCTGCCTGTACGCGAACTCCCGCGTTCGCTACGGTGCTTGATCTCCGACGCCCACGTCAGGTCTCGCGGCTGTCTCGCAGTCCAACGGGTGTCGGCGAGCGGCCGAAGGTCGGATCGTCAATCGCCATCGGTGCTCAGATTCTCCAGAAGCTCCGTCGCCCACGCCGCGGGGATCGCGTCCGGTCCCGCCACCCGCATCGCGCTCATCACCGTGAGCAGCATTCCGGTGGCGAGGAAGCGCCGAGTCTCCGTTTCCGGTGCTCCCGTCAGTTCCCGGATCAACTGGTAGATCTCCCCGAATCGGGCCCTGACCTGGTTGCCGATCTCCGGCTCGATGCTGGCCGCGAACCCGTGCAGCAAGAGCTGGAGCAGCTCGCGTTCGGCGAGGAAGACCGAATAGCCGCCGCCGAGTGCCGCCAGAGCCGCTTCGGGGTCCGCGCCGGGCGCCGCCTCCGCGCGCGCGGCGCGGAAGACCTCCTCGATCCGGTCGCACACGCGGTGCAGGGCTGCGCGGAACAGGTTCTGTTTGGTGCCGAACAGCCGGATCACGTACGGCTGTGACACGCCCGCGAGCCGGGCGATCTCATCGGTCCGGGTGGCGGCGTAACCGGATTCGGCGAACGCGCGGATCGCCGCGCGCAGCACCTGTTCGCCCCGTTCGCTTGCCGTCATCCTGGTCCTGGTCGCCATCGTGCTCCGTGTTCGCTGGTCTGGGCTCGGTCTTGACATGTTATCAGTGGATGCATAACGTTCTCCATATTAGTTATCAGTCGATTACAACAAGGACTGGACATGACCGAGACCCTTCCACCCGCCGCGGCGCCCGTCGCCGCGCCCGCGGCCACGATCGGTGGTCGCAGGCTCGCCGCCGTACTGGCCGCGGTCGGCATCCCGATGTTCATGGTCACGCTGGACAACCTGGTCGTGACGAACGCGCTGCCGGTGATCCGCACCGAACTCGGCGCCTCGCTGGCCGACCTGCAATGGTTCGTGAACGCCTACACGCTGTCGTTCGCCTCGCTGCTGCTCACCGCGTCCGCCCTCGGTGACCGGCTGGGCAGACGCCGGATCTTCCTGCTCGGCATCGCGGTGTTCACGGCGGCCTCCGCGATCTGCGCGCTGGCGACCGCGCCGGACATGCTCATCGCTGCGCGGGCGGTACAGGGCTTCGGTGCGGCGGCGGTGATGCCGCTGTCGCTGACACTGTTGTCGGCGGCGGTGCCGGAGAAGATGCGCAGCGCCGCCATCGGCATCTGGGGCGGGATCGCAGGCCTCGGCGTGGCACTGGGTCCGCTCATCGGCGGGGCGGTCGTCGAGGGGCTGAGCTGGCAGTGGATCTTCTGGGTGAACGTGCCGATCGGCCTGCTGGTGCTGCCGTTCGCGCTGCGGGTACTTGGTGAGTCGCACGGCGGCAGCAGGCGGGTCGACCTGCTGGGACTGCTGCTGTCGGCGGGCGGCGTGCTCGCGGTGGTGTGGGGCGTGATCCACGGCGCCGACGATGGCTGGACGTCTCCCGGCGTGCTGTCCGCGCTGGTCGGCGGCGTTGTGCTGCTCGGCTGCCTGATCGCCTGGGAGCTGCGTACGCCGGATCCGATGCTGCCGCTGCGGTTGTTCCGCTCCCGCGCCTTCCGGGTGAGCAATGCGACCGGCTTCACCTTCTCGATGGGCGTGTTCGGCTCGATCTTCCTGCTGGCGCAGTACTTCCAGGTCGTGCAGGGCTATGGGCCGTTGCAGTCCGGTATCCGCACCATGCCGTGGACGATGGCGCCCATGGTCGTCGCTCCGCTGGCGGGTTTGATCGTCGACCGGGTCGGCGCCAGGGTGCTGCTCACCACCGGGCAGGCGTTGCTGGCCGTCGCGCTGGCCTGGATGGCGGTGGTCACCTCCGTCGACGCGAGTTACCTGTCGTTCGTCGGTCCGTTCCTGCTCGGCGGCATCGGCATGGGCCTGACCTTCGCGCCGAGCGCCACCGTGGTGATGGCCGCGGCGGCGGAGGAGGACCGCGCGATAGCGTCGGGAACCAACAACACCCTGCGGGAAGTCGGGGTGGCCATGGGCGTCGCGGTGCTGGCGTCGGTCTTCGCCGCGCAGGGCTCCTACGAGGATCCGCAGAGTTACGTCGACGGACTGGTGCCCGCGGTGTGGGTCGGCGCCGCGATCGTCGCGGTCGGCGCGGTGGTGTCGCGGTTGCTGCCCGCCCGCATCGCCGTCGCGCGCTGACCGCCGAACCGTCGCGCGCCGATCGCTGGACGCCCGGTCACCGGAGTTCTCTCCTCGGCCGGGCGTTCCGCGGCGGCTGCCGGAACTCCCCCTCATCTCTTCCTGCTCGGCCTGCGTCCGGAGGTGGTGATGGTCCGCGCCGTTCCGGACCGGTTGCCGCGCGGTTCCGGCGCATGCCCGCCCTGCTCGGCGCGTGCGGGTGCACGGCCGCGTGGCTACCACACGGCTCGCGCGGCGTCGCGGGTAATCCGGGTGAATCCGCCATAGCGCATCGAATACGATTGCGACCAGCAGCAATGCGGGCAGGCGGCAGCCGTGCCCGTGAACCGATCCCCAGGGGAGAGACGGAGCATCGTGGCCGACGACATCGACGCAGGCGAGCAGAACGCGGCGCTGACCGAGGAGGCACTGGCCGCGGCAGCGGCGGCCGCCGAGAAGGCGTTCGCCGCTGCCGCCGACCTGGATGCGCTCGCGGTCGCGAAAACCGAGCACCTCGGCGGCAAGGCTCCGCTGGCCCTGGCGCAGCGTGCGCTGGGCAGCCTGCCCAAGTCGGAGAAAGCCGACGCGGGCAAGCGGGTCAACGTCGCCAGGTCCCGGGTGTCGGAGGCGTTCGAGGCGCGCCGCGTCACCTTGCTGGCCGAGCGCGACGCCGCCGTGCTGGTCGCCGAGGCCATCGACGTGACACTGCCCGCTGGCCGCGCGGCCGTGGGCGCCCGGCACCCGATCACCGTCATCTCCGAGCAGATCGCCGATGTGTTCGTCGCGATGGGCTGGGAGGTCGCCGAAGGTCCCGAGGTGGAGACCGAGCACTTCAACTTCGACGCGCTGAACTTCCTGCCCGACCATCCGGCCCGCACCATGCAGGACACCTTCCACATCGCGCCGGAGGGCTCGCGGCAGGTGCTGCGCACGCACACTTCTCCGGTGCAGGTGCGCTCGATGCTGGAACGCGACCTGCCGATCTATGTGGTCTGCCCGGGCCGCACCTTCCGCACCGATGAGCTCGACGCCACGCACACGCCGGTGTTCTCGCAGGTGGAGGGCCTGGCGGTGGACAAGGGCCTGACCATGGCGCATCTGCGCGGCACGCTGGACGCGTTCGCCAGGGCGCTGTTCGGCCCGGAGACCCGCACTCGCATGCGCCCGAACTACTTCCCGTTCACCGAGCCCTCGGCCGAGGTCGACGTGTGGTTCCCGGACAAGAAGGGCGGCGCGGGCTGGGTCGAGTGGGGCGGCTGCGGCATGGTGAACCCGAAGGTGCTGATCGCCAGCGGGATCGATCCCGAGGTGTACAGCGGGTTCGCGTTCGGCATGGGCCTGGAGCGGACGCTGCAGTTCCGCAACGGCATCCCGGACATGCGCGACATCGTCGAGGGCGACGTGCGTTTCACGCTGCCCTTCGGTATCCGGTCCTGACCTCACCCTTCGATCGAGAGAGCGAAACGTCAAGTGCGAGTAGCGCAGTCCTGGCTGACCGACATCATCCAGCGCACCAACCCGGAGTGGTCGGTGACGCCGGAGGAGCTCGACGCGGGATTCGTCCGGGTCGGACTGGAAGTCGAAGAGGTCGACAAGCTCCAGCGGGTCGCGGGCACGGAGGACGGCGAGCCGCCGCTGGTGGTCGGCCGGGTCGCCGAGATCACCGAGCTGACCGAGTTCAAGAAGCCGATCCGCTTCTGCAAGGTGGACATCGGCAAGCCCGAGCTGCAGGAGATCATCTGCGGCGCGCGGAATTTCGAGGTCGGTGACCTGGTCGTCGCGGTACTGCCCGGTGGCGTGCTGCCCGGCGGGTTCGAGATCACCTCGCGCAAGACCTACGGCCACGTCTCCAACGGAATGATCTGCTCAGTCGCCGAACTCGGTATCGGCAAGGACCATTCCGGCATCCTGGTGCTGGAACCGGGCACCGCCGAGCCGGGCACCGACGCCAACGCGCTGCTCGGTTTGGACGACACCGTCATCGAACTGAACATCACCCCCGACCGCGGCTACTGCTTCTCGGTGCGCGGCCTGGCGCGCGAACTGGCCTGCGGCTTCGATCTCGAATACGCCGACCCGGCGGTGCGTACCCTGCCCGACCACGAGCAGGAAGCCTGGTCGATCCGGGTCGAGCCGGACTCTCGGTGCACCCGCTTCGCGGCCCGCCGGGTCACCGGAATCGACCCGAATGCGGTCAGCCCGTGGTGGTTGCAGCGCAGGCTGCTGCTGTCGGGCGTGCGCCCGATCTCGCCCGCGGTGGACGTCACCAATTACGTGATGCTCGAGCTGGGGCAGCCGCTGCACGCCTTCGACGCCGCGAAGGTGTCGGGCGGCCTGGTGGTCCGCACCGCGAACCAGGGCGAGACGCTGCGCACCTTGGACGAGGTGGAGCGCACGCTCGACGCCGAGGACGTGGTGATCGCCGACGATTCGGGTGTCGTCTCGCTGGCGGGCGTGATGGGCGGCGCGAGCACCGAGGTCGGCGCGCGGAGCACCGACATCCTGCTCGAGGCGGCCACCTGGAACCCGCTGCTGGTCTACCGGACCGCGCGCAGGCACAAGCTGGTGTCCGAGGCGGGCAAGCGGTACGAGCGGGTCGTCGATCCGGAGATCAACGTCGCCGCGCTGGACCGCGCGGCCACCCTGCTCGCCGATATCGCCGGTGGCACCGTCGAGCCCGTGCTGACGGATTTCCGGGCCCCGCTCCCGGCGCCCGAGCCGATCCGGATGGACATCGACCTGGCCGATCGCGTCGCGGGCGTCACCTACCCCACCGGAACCTCCGCGCGCCGCTTGGCCCAGATCGGCTGCACCGTGGAGGTCGCCGTCAGCGAGGCCGGGCACGGCCAGCTGGTGGTGACCCCGCCCAGCTGGCGGCCCGACCTGGCCCAGCCCGCCGACCTGGTGGAAGAGGTGCTGCGGCTGGAAGGGCTCGAGCAGATCCCGTCCGTGCTGCCCGCCGCACCGGCCGGGCGAGGACTCACGCCGACCCAGCGCCGCCGCCGCGCCGTCAGCCGCGCGCTGGCGTTCGCCGGCGCCGTGGAGGTTCTGCCGCCGGTGTTCCTGCCCGCCGGGGTGTTCGACACCTGGGGCCTGGATGCCGACGATCCGCGCCGCGCCACCACCAGGGTGCTCAATCCGCTCGACGTGGAGCGCGCCGAACTGGCCACCACCCTGCTGCCCGGCCTGCTCGAAGTGGCCGTCCGCAACATCTCGCGGGGTGCGCGTGATCTGGCGATCTACGGCATCGCGCAGGTCGTGCGGCCCGGGGCGAACATCAGGGCGGTCGACCCGCTGCCGGTGGACCGGCGCCCTACCGACGCCGAGATCGCCGAGCTGCTCGACTCGCTGCCCGAGCAGCCGGTGCACGTGGCCGCCGTCCTGACCGGTCGCCGGGAGCCGCGCGGGCCGTGGGGTCCGGGTCGTGCCGTCGAGGCCGCCGACGCGTTCGCACTGGCCGACGCCGTCGCCGACGCGGCCGGTGTGACCATCGAGCGCAGGGCGGCGGCCCAGTTGCCCTGGCATCCCGGTCGCTGCGCCGAGCTGGTGGTCGACGGAACCGTCGTCGGCTACGCGGGTGAACTGCACCCCGCTGTGCTGGAACGTTCGGGTCTGCCGCCGCGCACGTGTGCCGTCGAACTCGACCTCGACGCGTTGCCGCTGCGGGAAGCGCGCCCGGTTCCCACGGTGTCGCCGTTCCCCGCGGTGCTCCAGGACGTCTCGGTGAGCGTCGAGAAGACGATTCCGGCGGCGACCGTACAGGCCGCGCTGCGCACCGGCGGCGGGGAACTGCTGGAGGACATCGCGCTGTTCGACGTGTACGAAGGCGCTCAGGCGGGCGAGGGACGCAAGTCGCTCACCTATGCCCTGCGTTTCCGGGCCGCCGACCGGACCCTCACCGAAGACGAGGCCAGTGCGGCGCGCGACGCGGCCGTCGCGGCGGCGGCCGACGCCGTGGGCGCGGTGCTGCGAGGCTGACCCGGTGCGGCACCCGGCCCGTCCGATCCTCAACGCGCTGACCTACCTGCCGGAGCGGACGGTGCTGCAGACCCCGGCGCTGCTCGGCATGGAGTACGCCGAACTGTCCCTGCCCACCTCGGACGGCGAGATCGTGCACGCGTGGTGGATGCCCGCCCGGAACTCGGTCGGGCACATCCTCTTCGCGCACGGCAACGCGGGCAACCTCGGCGACCGGGTGCCGATCTACGCGTTGCTCACCGAGGCCGGTTTCGACGTGCTGGCCTTCGATTACCGCGGGTACGGGCGCAGCACCGGCAAACCGACCGAGCACGGCACCTACCTGGACGCGCACGCCGCGCACCGGGCGCTGCTCGCGCAACCGGGTGTCGATCCGAATCGTGTTGTGTACCTGGGTAAGTCCCTCGGCGGCGGCGTCGTGCTCGAGCTGGCGCAACACCATCCGCCTGCGGGGGTGATGCTGATGTCCACCTTCAGCGGTCTGCGCGACGCGGCTCGTTCGGTCTACCCGTTCCTGCCCGCGCCCCTGGTGCCGAACGCCTATCCGAACGAACGCCGCATCCGCACGCTGCGCGCTCCGGTGCTGATCATGCACGGCGACCAGGACGAGCTGCTGCCGCTGCGGCACGCGCACCGGCTCTACGCCGCCGCGCCCGAGCCGAAACGGCTCGTCGTGTTTCCCGGGGCCGGGCACAACGATCTGATCGTCGTCGGCGGCTCGGCCTGGTACGACCTCGTGCGCGACTGGGCGGGCGCACTCGTCCGGTCGTGAACCGCGTGCGGCGCGGTCGTGGCTGCGTAGCCTGGCGGTATGAGTGACAACAGCGATATCGCGAGCCGGTTGGGCGGGCTGTCCGACGCGGAACTGGCAGGTGTCCTGCTGGTCGCCACGGCGGGCCGTCCCGGGTTCGCGGCGGTCCACGCCGCGTTGCTGGGGCTGGTGGAGACGGGGGATGCCGGTACCGCCGGGGATGTGACTCCTACCACCCCGGCCGGCGGCACCGCGCTCCCCGGGCAGGGGTCGGAGGTATCCGGCCAGGTAGGCGGCGGTTCCGCGGTACCGGCGGTACCGGTACCGCCGCCGGGTATGACCGGCACCGCCCCGAGCGGCGGATATTCGGTCTCCGGTGTTCCTACTTTCGAGTCAGTTCGCGATAAGGTCGAGCAGCGCTACGGCACCGCGCAGGGGATGGGCGAACTCGACCGGCAGACTCCAGCGGGCCGCAGCGCGGACGAACAATGGCAGGCACGCGAGAAGGCCGCGCGTGAGCGACTGGACCGGATCCGGGAATCGTTGCACGGCAACGACACCGAGCCGCGCCAGACGTGAACGGGCCGGGCGCGCCGGATGAAGAGTGATGGGTGGAATTCGATGAGCGAGCCGCGTGAGATCGCCGAACGGCTACTGGACGCCCAGGTGGAATTCCTGCTCGCCGAGGTCACCGGCGAGCGCTTCGCGGAGGTGATCGCGCGTGACACCGAGGCCGTCCTCGGGGTCGCCGACACGATCGTCTTCCGGGACGTCGTCGAGGTCGAGCATGCCAAGCAGACCGTCCGCACCATCGTCGAGCTGATCGGCGGCAGTCCGGTGTTCGCCGACATGGTCGGTGTGTTCGCCGACTCCATCTACGACCACATCGCGACCAACAACGACTACACCCTCGGCGAGGTGGTCGAGCGCGAGCCGGTCGAGGCGCTGCTGGAGAAGATCTTCGGCATGCACCAGGCGCAGGAACGCATCCTGGACCGGCTCACCGAGAGCCCGCTGGTGGCCACCGTCGCGTCGAAATTCGTGGACAAGTTGATCAACGACTTCATGCAGGCCAACCGCGAGCGCGCCGAGAAGATCCCGGGCGTCTCCTCGCTGATGTCGCTGGGCCAGTCCGCGGCCAATCGCGCCAAGAAGGCCGCCGACGGCACGTTCGTCGGCGACCTGGCGGGCAAGGGCGCGCTGTTCGCACTCAAGCGCACCAACAACGCCATCCGCGAGATGCTGCGCGACGCGCCGGTGCACGCCGCCGCGATGGAGTTCTGGGATCTGCACGCCGACGAACCGGTCAGCGGTCTGCGCGAATACCTCAGCCGCAAGGACCTCAACGAACTGGTGCTGCTGTGCTACGAAATCGCCGTCACCACGCGCGAGAAGGAGTACTTCGGCCTGCTGCTGGACGAGTGCGTGGAGGTGTTCTTCACCAAGTACGGCGATTACACCCTGGCGGCCATGCTGCCCGAACTCGGCCTCAGCGGTGACGACATCGCCGCGGAGATCCTGCGGTACGGGCCTGCGGTCATCGAGAGCGCGAAGCGGGAAGGCGTTCTGGCCGGATTGATCCGTGAACGCCTCGCGCCCTTCTACGCCTCCGACGAGGTACTTCGCATCCTCGCGGGGTGAGGCTGCGCAATTTCGGCAGCGCCGGGACGATCGATTCGCCGACGGTCGCCAGGCGATCGCAGGGGTTCTGATCCGCGGTCCGGTTGACCAGCGTCAGTTGCGGCAACCCCGCCGAGCCGGGAAGAGCACGTCGCACAATCTGGTTTTCGCGCTCGTCAGCGTGGCATCGGGGATGCCGGTGCTGGGATCGAACAGCTGGGTGGCCGTGCCCGCGGCCTGCGTTGTGGTCGTCGCCGGTGACCCGCTGGACTCGTCGCCGCAGGCGGCCGCTCCGAGCGCTACTGCTATTGCCAAAGGAATCAACGTAATTCGGGTGCGCCATCCAGCCATCCGGGTACATCGCGCCGGACTGGATCGGAGTCGGGCCGTGAGGTTTCGGGGCGGGCGAGGGTGGGTAACTGGCAGCCTGACTCGGCGTCTCCCGGTCCGAGCGGAGGCCGGATTCGTCGCGCCCGGTAACCCCCTCGTTGCCAGTGTGTTTAGAAGTCCGCACAGTGTCCGGTTTGACCGAATTTCGCGTTGACACCGGGAAGGCCTTGTGAAAGTTTGCCACTGATTCCGTGTCCTCGCCGTGCAGCGGTCACGGCGGCCGATCGGAGGAGCAGAGGGTGGTGCGGTCACGTCGACGACCGGAATTATCCGGCGGCACACGGTTTTTTACGCCCCGCCGACGGCAGCGATCGGGCAGCGGAATCGTCCGTCCCCGCACCATTCGCGGACAGTTGGCTCGAATCCTCGTCGTCCCCTTGGTGTTGGTGCTCGCGCTGCTGGGCGCGATGGTCGCGCGGGAGGTCGACGCGTACCGCGGGAGCCGGGACACGGCGGCCGCGGTACCGCTGGCGCTGGCGGTGCAGGACTTGGTGCACGAGACGCAGCGCGAGCGCGGCCTGACCAACGGCCTGCTCGGCGGCGACGGGCGATTGCTCCAGCCGGTCGCCGACCAGCGCGGCGCGGTCGACCATGCGCTGGGCGAGCTGCGGCGCGCGATGGCGGGCAACCCGCCCGGCGCGGACCGGGTGCGCGCGGCCGCCCGGCCGCTGGCCGACCTGGATGCGACCCGCGCCCGGATCGATGAGCGGCGAACGGCCCGGCAGGCGGCCTTCCAGTACTACACCGACGCCATCGACGCGCTGAACCACTTGTCCCTCGGTCTGGACCAGGCCGCCGATCCGGCGGTCCGGCACGGTCTGCAAGCGTTGTACGCCCTGGGTGAAGCCAAGGAGCAGACGGCGCGGGAACGAGGCTTCCTGAACGGCGTCTTCGCCGCAGGCGCTTTCGGGCCGGGCGAGTACGTGCAGTTCCTCGATATCCGGGCGGCCAAGCTGGCCGCTCTGACCGCGTTCGCCAACGACGCCACCACGGCCCAACAGGCCCGGTTGGACGCCGTGCTGGACAGCGACAGCGCGGTCCGGACTGCGGAGTCGGAGAACATCGCGATCGCCTCGAGCGCCGGACCTCTGGTGCGTCCGGTCGACCCGATCACCTGGTGGGCGAGGATGACCGGGGTCATCGACGAGCAGCGCACCGTGCAGCAGGCGGTCGGCGCCGACATCGGCTCGCGCGCGGAGGTGTTGCGCCGCAACGCCGCCTTGATCCTGGGCGCGTTCGTGCTCGCCGCGCTGGCGGCGATCGCGGTGGAAGTGGCGCTGGTCGTCTCCGCAGTACGCGCCATCGTCCGGCCTTTGGCCATGCTGGCCGCGGACGCCGACGACGTATCGAGCCGGCGGCTGCCCGACGTGATCGCGGCTTGGCGCAACGGCGACGACACCCGACCGCCAGACCCGCCCGCACCGGTGCGGACACCGGCGGGCGCGAGTGTTGAGATCGACGCCGTGGCACGAGCTTTGGATCGGGTGCAGTCCACCGCCTTCGACCTCGCGTCGGAGCAGGCGCTGGTGCGCCGCAACACCACAGAGTCGATGGTCAGCCTGGCCCGCCGCAGCCAGAATCTCGTGCGCCGCCAGCTCGGCCTGATCAGCGAATTCGAGCGGGAGGAGCTCGATCCCAAGGCGCTGTCGAACCTGTTCGAACTCGACCATCTCGCCACCCGAATGCGCCGCAACGCCGAGAGCCTGCTCGTGCTGGTCGGCGAGGCCGGTCCGCGCCGCTGGGCCGAACCCATCCCGCTGAGCGACGTGATCCGCGCGGGCCTGTCCGAGGTGGACGACTACCGCAGGGTGGTGCTGCGCCGGATGGACGAGGTGCTCGTCACGGGCGCGGGTGCCAGCGAGCTGGCACACATGCTCGCGGAGCTGATCGAGAACGGACTCGCCTTTTCCCCACCGGATCTCGAGGTCGAGATCTACGGGCGCGCCGGGCCGAACGGATATTTGCTCGCGGTGGTCGACCACGGAGTCGGCATGCCCGCCGACCACTTGGCACAGGCCAACGCACGACTGCACGGCGAACAGGATTTCGTGGTCGCGCCGACCCGCCATCTGGGCCACTACGTCGTCGGCAGGCTCGCCGAGCGGCTCGGCATCGGCGTCGAGCTGATCGCCTCGCCGGTGAGCGGCATAGTCGCGCGTCTGACGCTGCCGGCGGGCATGCTCGAAACCGGACAGGTACAGCGCGACGACCGGAGCGAGGCCGCGCCACGTGTCGCAGCGCTCCCGATCGGTTCGAGTTCGCCGAGACCACGTCCGTCCGTTGCCGCAGCGGCCGTGGCTCGCGCACCGGCTCGATCCAGGACGAACGCCGGGTCATCGGCCCAGACCCAGGTCGTCGCACCGCGAACGGAACCGGCGGCTGCGCCGCGCGTCGCCGCCCTCGACTCGAGCAGCCCGGCAGCGGGTTCCGAACCCGTGGTGCGGCACACCGAGAACGGCTTGGTCAAACGAAACAAAAAGGCCCGCGCAGCCGCCGCCGGTCCACGGCCCGGCACAGTGCCGCGATCGGAGCCCGCACCCGCGGTCGAGCGCTCACCCGAGGAGATCCGCGGCATGCTGTCCGCCTTCCGATCGGGCTACCAGCGTGGCGCGCCTGGAGGGCACGCCGCCGCCTCACAGGACGCCCTCATCCGCGCCGCCGATACGGCGCACGAATTCCAGCCCGCCGCCACCATGGCAGAGGAGATCCGGTGACCACCCACATATCGAGCGCCGACCCGCACACGTTCAATTGGATGCTGGCCAACTTCGTCCGGGAGACCGACGGTGTACGTGAGGCGGTCGCGGTCTCCTCGGACGGCCTGCTCATCGCCATGTCCGACGGCCTGGACCGCACCTCCGCCGACCGGCTCGCCGCCATGGTGTCCGGGCTGGTCGGGCTCGCCCGAAGCGCCTCGCGCAGTTACGCCTTCGACGGTCTGAAGCTGATCATGATCGAGATGAAGCGCGGCTTTCTGCTCGTCTCCGCCCTGGGCGACGGCAGCTGCCTCGGCGTGATCGCCGACAGTGGTTGTGACGTCGGGCTGGTGGGGTACGAGATGGCGGTGCTCGCCGAGCGCGCCGTCGCGCTGCTGGATCCCGCGCTCATCGCCGAACTGCGCGAGACGCTGCGGCGATGAGACGCGAATCCCCCGCCGACGAGCGATTCGTGCGGCCCTTCGTGGTCACCGCCGGACGCACCACGCCCCTGCTGGAGGGGCTGCGCATCGAGACGTTGGTGCGGGCCGAGGCCGCCGCGCTGTCCGCTCCGCTGCGCTTCGAGCAGCACACCCTGGTCCGGCTGTGCCAGCAGCCGCACTCCATCGCCGAAATCGGCACCGCGCTGCGGGTTCCGATCGGGGTGGCCAAGGTCGTCGTCAGTGACCTGGCCGCCGCCGGACACGTGACTGTGCGCGCCGCCGACCAGCTCACCGCCGCTGCCATCGAGAGGATCAGGGACCTTGTCCGGGCACTCTGACACGCGAACGCCGACCATGCCGTCCTCGGTGAAAATCGTGGTCAGCGGTGGGTTCGGCGTCGGGAAGACGACGTTCATCGGAGCCATCTCCGAAATCGAGCCGCTGGTGACCGAGGCGGCAATGACCGAGATGGCCGTCGGCGTGGACGACCTCGGACACCGTGCGGACAAGACGCATACCACGGTCGCCCTCGACTTCGGCCGCATCACCCTGGACAGTTCGCTGATCCTGTACCTGTTCGGCACGCCGGGCCAGGACCGCTTCGTCTTCCTGTGGGACGACCTGGTCGACGGTGCGCTCGGTGCGGTGATCGTGGTGGACACCAGCCGCGTCGACGACTGTTACCCCGTGCTGGACTATTTCGAGGAGCGCGGCACTCCCTTCGTCGTAGCGGTCAACCGCTTCGACGGCAGCGCCCACTTCGACCTCGGCGAGGTTCGCGAAGCGCTGGAGCTGGAGAACTGGATTCCGGTTCTGGAGTGCGATGCCAGGTCTCGTGATTCGGTCAAAGAGGTGTTGGTTTCGCTGCTGGAACAGGTACTGCTGCACCGCCCGGATCAGCTCACCGCGTGAGACATGGGCTGATCGCCACACACGGGGCTTGTCGGCGGTACGAAGTCTCCGGCCGGTGCCACACGGGTCGGCCGAACGAGGGTGCACGCTCGCCCCACATGGCACCGGCCGAAATTCCGAACGTCTTCGCCGAGGAATCCGCCGCGCGTCCGGCATCTGTACTGTCGCCCCTCCCGAACGACGACAAGGCGCAGCATCATATGCAACCTCAACGACTTCATGCAGGCCAACCGCGAGCGGGCCGAGAAGATCCCGGGCGTCTCCTCGCTGATGTCGCTGGGCCAGTCCGCGGCCAATCGCGCCGAGAAGGCGCCGACGCATCCTCGCGGGGTGAGGCTGGAAGCGCTGCGCTATTTCGGCAGCGCCGGGACGATCGATTCGCCGACGGTCGCCAGGCGATCGCAGGGGTTCTGATCCGCGGTCCGGTTGACCAGCGTCAGTTGCAGCAACCCCTGCCGAGCCGGGAAGAGCACATCGCACATCTGGTCCTTGGCGGCGTCGTCGACGCGGAACCGGCGGCCGGGCCGTCCGGCGATGGTGACGTCCTGGAAGTCGACATTGCCGGGCTTGCGTTCGAATTCGGCCACGGACGCGCCGTTGGAGAACACGCCGAGGGTGAAGTCGGCGCCCTTCCATCCGCAGATCTCCCAGCCCGGCTGCGCCACCCCGCCCACACCGACCTGCTTGCTCGCGGGATCGAGCCCGGCGCTCGTCAGCGCGGCGTCGGGGATGCCGGTGCAGGGATCGAACAGCTGGGTGGCCGTGCTCGCGGCCCGCGTGGTGGTCGTCGCCGGTGACCCGCTGGACTCGTCGCCGCAGGCGGCCGCTCCGAGCACTATCGCTATTGCCAAGGGAACCAATGTAATTCGGTGCGCCATCCGCCCTCTTGCCCTCCGGGTATATCGCGCCGGACTGTATCAGAGTCGCGCGGCGAGGTTTCGCGGCGGCCGAGGACGGGTACATGGTTGCTCGTGCGTCGGTGCCGGCGGCCGCATTCCATCGCCGGACATCGGTAGCGTGCCGGAAGCCTCGGTCGGGGCGCCGAGTCGTCGTCAGCGACCCGGCCCGACCGATCCGCGACCGGTGCGTGCCGCCGACCGGCGCACCGCCGCTGCTATCGAGAGGAGCAGGGAGCTTGTCCGGGTATTCCGACACGCGAACGCCGACCATGCCGTCTTCGGTGAAAATCGTGGTCGGCGGTGGTCACGGCGTCGGGAAGACGACGTTCATCGGGGCCGTCTCCGAAATCGAGCCGCTGGTAGCCGCGGCGGCGGCCGAGATCGCCATCGGCGCCGACGATCCGGAGAGCTGGGCAGACGACCCGCGGCCCGGTGTCGCCCTCGACGTCGGGCGCATCACCCTGGACAGCTCACTGCTGCTGTATCTGTTCGGCACGCCTGCCGAGGACGGTCTCGTCTTCCTGTGGGACGAACTGGTCGACGGGGCGCTCGGCGCCGTGATCGTGGTCGACACCGGCCGCGTCGAGGATTGTCAACCCGTGCTGGACTACTGCGCCGAACGCGGTACGCCCTTCGTCGTCGCGGTCAACCGCGTCGACGGCGGTGATTACCTCGATGTCCGTGCGGTGCGCGCGGCGCTCGGGCTCGCACACTGGATCCCGGTTCTGGACTGCGATGCCAGGCAACGTGATTCGGTCAAGAAGGTGCTGGTCACCCTGGCCGAACAGGTGGTGTCGCACCGCACGGATCACCTCACCGCCCGTACCGCGGGCTGAGCGCGGCCTGGGTGCTCGCCCCGAGCGCGGCGCCCGCAGAGAATGTGAACCGCGCCGCCGATGAATTCTCCGCGTGCCCGTCGTCTGTACTGTTGCCCAGCCCTGACGACGACAAGGAGCACCATCATGAGCAACGGCGCGGACCTCGCCCTCACCCACATCGGCGTACTGGTCGGTGACCAGGACAAGGCCCTGGAGTTCTACCGCGACGTGATCGGCCTCGAGGTACGGGCCGACATGCCGTTCGCCGGTGGGCGCTGGGTGACCGTCGGCCCGGCGAAGCAACCGGGCATCGAGTTCATTCTGGAAACCCCCGAGATGGTGCCGGACGAGGCGGCCGGCGCGGCGGCGCGGGCGCGGCTGGCCGGCGGCGCGCAGGGCACGTTGATCTTCACCACCGATGCCGTGGACACCACCTTCGCCCGGCTGCGCGACGCAGGCGTCGAGGTGACGCAAGAGCCGATCTCGCAGCCGTACGGGGTACGCGACTGCGGGTTCCGCGACCCCTGGGGCAACTACCTGCGCTTCTCCGAGCTCCTCGGCTGAGCCGCGGGCGGCCGGTGTGGGCCGCGTCGCATACCCGCGCGGCCCGGAGGGCAATACTGTCTGATCATGGGCGAATCGATGAGCGAGATCGAACAGGACGCCATCCGGCCGCTGCGCGACGACATCCGTTTCCTCGGCGGCGTACTCGGCGACACCATTCGCGACCACGAGGGGCCGGAGGTCTTCGACCTCATCGAGCGGGTGCGCATCGAGGCGTTCCGGGTACGCCGCGAGGAGGTCGAGCGCAGCGCCGTCGCGGAGATGCTCGACGGTGTGGACATCGCGGTCGCCCTGCCGCTCATCCGGGCGTTCAGCTACTTCGTGCTGCTGGCCAATCTGGCCGAGGACATCCAACGCGACCGCCGCCGCGCCGCGCACGAGGCGGCGGGCGAACCGCCACAGGACTCGTCGCTGGCGGCCACCTACCGCAAACTGGACGCGGCGGCACTCGACGGGTCCCGGGTCGCGGAGCTGCTGGCCGACGCGCTGGTGTCGCCGGTGATCACCGCGCACCCGACCGAAACGCGCCGCCGCACCGTGTTCGACGCGCAGGCCCGGATCACCGAGTTGATGCGCCTGCGCTTGCGCTACGCCGAGAACGAGCGTGAGCGAGCCGACCTCGAACTGCGGATCCGCCGCCAGGTGCTCAGCCTGTGGCGCACAGCGCTGATCCGCCTGGCCCGCTTGCGCATCCAGGACGAGATCTCGGTGGGTCTGCGCTACTACGACCTCACTCTGTTCGACGTGATCCCGGCGATCAACGCCGAAGTGCGCGCCGCGCTGCGTTCGCGCTGGCCGGGCGTCGAGTTGCTGCCGCGTCCGATGCTGCGTCCCGGCTCGTGGATCGGCGGTGACCGGGACGGGAACCCGTACGTCACCGCAGATGTCGTGCGTCAGGCCGCTTTCCGCGCCGCGGGCGTCGCGTTCGAGCGCTACCTGCGCGAGCTGGTGGAACTGGAGAAGACGCTGTCGCTGTCGGCCCGGCTGGTCAGCGTGACGCCCGAGGTCGCCGCGCTCGCCGAGACCGGATACCCGGATCCGGCGGCGCATGCCGACGAGCCGTATCGCCGCGCGCTGCACCACGTCCGGGCCCGGCTGACCGCCACCGCGCAGGCGGCGCTCGGCGAGGTTCCGCCGAACGGCCTGGATGCCGGTGCGCGGCCCTATCCGACTCCGCAGGCGGTGCTGGACGACCTGGACGCGATAGACGCCTCGCTGCGGGGCAGCGGCGACGGCTTGCTCGCCGACGATCGCCTCGCCGCGTTGCGCCACGCCATCGAGACCTTCGGCTTCCATCTACAGAGTCTTGACCTGCGGCAGAACTCCGAAGTGCATGAGCAGGTCGTCGCCGAGCTACTCTCCTGGGCGGGGGTCCACTCCGACTACGCGAGCCTGCCGGAGGAGCGCCGGGTGGGGCTGCTGGCCGCCGAGCTGCGCACCCGCCGCCCGCTGCTCGGCCCGCACGCACGGCTGAGCGAGTCGGCCGCCAAGGAACTCGGCATCGTGCGCGCCGCGCGGGAGGTCGTGGACACGCTCGGCGCGGCCGCGGTGCCGAACTACATCATCAGCATGTGCACCTCGGTCAGCGATCTGCTCGAGGCCGCCCTGCTGCTCAAGGAAGGCGGGCTGCTCGACCCGGGGGAGCCGGACGGGCCGCCGAGCTGCCCGGTGGGCATCGTCCCGCTGTTCGAGACCATCGAGGACTTGGGCGCCGGGGCGGCGACACTGTCCGCGGCGCTGGAGGTGGGGGTCTATCGCGATCTGGTCGCGGCGCAAGGCATGCGCCAAGAGGTGATGCTCGGCTATTCCGACTCCAACAAGGACGGCGGATACCTCGCGGCGAACTGGGCGCTGTACCGGGCCGAGCTGGATCTGATCGAGGTCGCCCGCAAGACCGGCATCCGGCTGCGGCTGTTCCACGGCCGCGGCGGCACGGTAGGCCGCGGCGGCGGCCGCAGCTACGACGCGATCCTCGCCCAGCCCGCCGGGGCGGTGCGCGGCTCGCTGCGGCTCACCGAGCAGGGCGAGGTGATCGCCGCGAAATACGCCGAACCCGGTAGCGCGCATCGCAATCTGGAGTCGCTGATCGCGGGCACCCTGGAATCGACCCTGCTGGACGTGGAGGGACTCGGCGCCGACGCCGAGCCGTCCTACGGGATCATGGACGACCTCGCGGCCCGCGCCCGCGCCGCCTACGCGCGGCTGGTGCACGAAACCCCCGGATTCGTCGAGTACTTCCGGCAGTCCACGCCGGTCGCCGAGGTGGGGGACCTGAACATCGGCAGCAGGCCCGCCTCCCGCAAGCCGACGAATTCGGTCGCGGACCTGCGGGCCATCCCGTGGGTGATGTCCTGGAGTCAGGCGCGGGTGATGCTGCCGGGCTGGTACGGCACCGGCGCCGCCCTGGAGGAGTGGATCGGCGGCGACCCGCAACGCCTGGCCACCTTGGCGGACCTGTACCGGCGCTGGCCGTTCTTCCGCACGGTGCTGTCCAACCTGGCCCAGGTGATGGCCAAGAGCGATCTCGACATCGCCGCGCGCTACGCCGAACTCGTGGACGATGTGGCGTTGCGCGAGCAGATCTTCGGCATGATCCGCGACGAGCACGCCCGCACCGTCCGCATGCACGCCGCGATCACCGGCAACGATCACCTGCTGGCCGACAACCCGTCGCTGGCCGAGTCCATCCACAACCGTTTCCCCTACCTGGAACCGCTCAACCAGATGCAGGTGGAGCTGCTGCGCCGCCTGCGCGCCGGGGACGATTCCGAACTGGTGAAACGCGGCATCCTGCTGACCATGAACGGCCTGGCCACCGCGCTGCGCAACTCGGGCTGAGCCGCAGGGCTCCAGGGCCCGGAAGGAATGTCGTGTCGATCGATGAAGCCGCCGTCGCGGCGCTCGCGGACCGCCGGATCGGTCCCGAGCACAAGGGCATGCCACCCGAATCCTGGGGGCTTACCGTGCGGGAATTCCGCACCGGCGCTGTGCCGCTCGACTCGCTGGAGACGCCGGTGCTCACCGTCGATCGCGCGGCCTTGCGGACGAACATCGCGGTCATGGCCGACTGGGTGCGCGCGGCCGGTGTGCGGTTGGCGCCGCACGGCAAGACCACGATGGCGCCACAGGTGTGGGCCGACCAGTTGGCCGCCGGCTCGTGGGGCATCACACTGGCCACCATCTGGCAGACCCAGGTGGCCCGATCGTTCGGCGTCGCCCGGGTGCTGCTGGCCAACGCGCTGGTCGATCCGGTCGGATTGCGCTGGGTCGCGGCGGAATCGGCGCGCGACCCGTCCTTCGAATTCGTCTGCTGGGCCGACAGCGTCGAGACGGTCGCGCTGATGGACGCGCACCTGCGCACCGTCCCGGGGCCGGCGCGGATCCGGGTGCTGGTGGAACTCGGCGGCCCGCACGGCCGAACCGGTGCGCGCACGGTGGAACAGGCGCATGCCGTGGCGCGGGCGATCGGCGCGGCATCTCGGCTGACGCTCGCCGGCGTCGGTGGTTACGAGGGCGCGCTCGCCCACGACCGCACCGCGAGCGGCGTTCGCGCGGTGCGCGACTACCTCGGCGAACTCGCCCGCCTGCACCGGGAACTCCTCGCGGCGGGGCGATACCGCGGTCCGGCCGTCGTCACCGCCGGTGGCAGCGCCTATCCGGAGCTGGCGCTCGAATACCTCGCCCCGCTGTCCGACGAGCAGGGCGGGCAGGGTGTCGCGACGACGGTCGTCCTGCGCTCCGGTGCGTACGTCATCCACGACGACGGCTTCTACGCGAGCATGTCGCCGCTGGCGGCTCCCGGATGCGCGCGGCCGCTGCGCTCGGCGATGCACGGCTGGGCGCGCACCCTCTCGCGGCCTGAGCCGGGGCTCGCCCTGCTGGACGCGGGCAAACGCGATCTGCCCTTCGACGAGGGGCTGCCGATTCCGCAACGCGTCGCGGGGCCTGCGGGCGGTGCGCTGGACGCGGGCGCGACGGTCTCCGCGCTCAACGACCAGCACGCCTTCCTCCGGCTGCCGGTCGGCGCCGCGAAGTTGCCCATCGGGTCGGTCGTGCGGCTCGGGCTGTCGCACCCGTGCACCGCCTTCGACAAATGGCGCCTGATCCCGGTGATCGACGACGCCGACGCCCAGACGCCCCGGGTGGTCGATCTGCTGCACACGTTCTTCTAGGGCGACGCGGGATTTCTGGTACCCGAGAAGCTGCGACCATGGCGATGCAGGGCGCTCCCGCGACGGCTCGGCCCTGCGTTCCTCGATCATCCGGTGCGAGCGGCGCGCGCTCCGAATGGTTCGGCGGGAAGGCACGAAGTCCGGCACCCGAGCCACCCGTATTCGGCTCGCCATGGCAGTGGCAGTGATACCGGGACGGTCCCGCTACTCGACACTACATCTGTAGTAATGTTTGTGATAGCTGCTCGTCGAGCGGTTCGGAGAAAGGGGAAGCGATGGCCGAGGCGCTCATCGTGGGCGGTGGCATCGGTGGCCTGGCGACCGCGGTGGCCTTCTTGCGACGAGGCCACCGCGTCGAAGTGCTCGAGCGGGCCGCCGAGATCACCGAAGTCGGCGCTGGACTGTCGCTGTGGCCAAACGCGATTCGCGCCCTCGACGCCCTCGGCTTGGGCGACGAGGTACGGGCACGGGCCATTGAGCAGGGGGCGGCGGGCATCCGTGATCGCGCCGGACGGTGGCTGACCAGGATGGACGCCGAGGCGATCCGGGATCGGAACGGCAGCCCGATCATGCTGCACCGCGCCGACCTGGTGCACATCCTGCGCTCCGCGATACCGGCGGCGGCGCTGCGCACCGGCGTCACCGTGGCCGAGGCCCGAGCCGACGGCACGGTGGTGCACTCGGCCGGAACCTCCAGCGCCGACATCGTCGTCGGCGCGGACGGCATTCGCAGCGTCGTGCGACGCGCCGTCTGCGGTGAGATCCGTCCCCGCTACGGCGGCTACACCGCGTGGCGGGTGGTCGTCACACCGCGTGAGCCGGTCACGGAAATGGGCGAAAGCTGGGGGCGCGGTGAGCGTTTCGGGTACGTTCCGCTCGCTGACGGTCGCGTCTACTGCTTCGCCACCGCGAACATGCCCGCCGGGAAAGCGGGCGGCGGGGTGGACGAGTTGCGCGCCCGGTTCGGCGGATGGCACGACCCGATCCCCGTCCTGCTCGCCGCGGCAGGGGACGCCGAGGTGCTGAAGCACGACCTCTACGACCTGCCGACGCCGAAGACCTTAGTGGCAGGCCGGATCGCGCTCGTGGGAGACGCGGCGCACGCCATGATGCCCACCCTCGGGCAAGGCGCCTGCCAGGCGCTGGAGGACGCCGTGGTGCTGGCCAGGGTGGCCGACAGCGGCGGTGACCTGGCCGATTACGACCGGGAACGCAGGCCGCGCACCCGGATGATCGCCTCTCGCTCGCGCCGGATCGGCGCGGTGGCGCAACTGTCGTCGGCGCCCGTCGTCGCGATCCGCGACGCCCTGGTGCGGGCGGTCCCCGACTCGGTGCAACTCGGATCGCTCGCCGCCGTCCTGGATTGGCGCGGCTAGCCGGTGCGCTCGCCGCGGAAGTCGCGCACGGCGCGCACGCAGCGGGCGGCCTGGTCGCGCAGCGCCTCGACGAGTTCCGGTGGGCCGTCGAGCAGGGTGAAGTCGAGATCGACCGAGGTGATCATCCACACCAGCTGCTCCGGCGACTCGCTGCCGACGTGCAGGCGGCAGCTGTGCTCGTCGACGGCTTCCAGGACGCCGGTGCCCGGCCACACGCGGTCGGCGGCGTCATCTGCCGAGCGGTGCAGGAGCACCGTCGCCTGATGCGGCCATGCCCGGGTCGACAACCGCATCGAAAGATACGCCGCGACATCGCCTTCCGGCGGCTCGCGGGGTGCGCAGCGTGGGCCGGTCGGAATCCGCGGGGTGATCCGGTCCACCCGGAAGGTGCGCCAGTCGGTGCGTTCCACGTCCCAGGCGACCAGGTACCAGTGCCTGCTGAAGTGCACGAGGGTGTGCGGCTCGACGGTGCGCAGGCCCAGTGCTCCGTTGTGCGCGCGATAGTCGAACCGCAGCCGTTCGTGGCGCAGACACGCTTCGGCGATGGCCATGAGCGTGTCCGGATGGACCTCGGGCACCGGCGCCGCGACGCGCAGGGTGGCGCCGCGCAGCGTGCGGACCCGGTGGCGCAACCGGGGCGGCAGTACCTGCTCCAGCTTGCTCAGTGCGCGCAGCGACGCCTCCTCGAGTCCGGTCACGCTGCCACCGGCGGCGCTGCGCAGCCCGACCGCCACCGCGACCGCTTCGTCGTCGTCCAGTAGCAGCGGCGGCAATGCGGCGCCCGCGCCGAGCCGGTATCCCGCGGCGCCCCGGGTGGCATGCACCGGGTAGCCGAGTTCGCGCAGCCGATCGATGTCGCGGCGCACGGTTCGACCGGTGACGCCGAGCCGTGCGGCCAGTTCGGCGCCGGTCCAGTCGGGACGGGTCTGCAACAGAGTCAGCAGGGCGAGCAGGCGAGCCGACGTTTCCAGCATCACGCCAGAATGCCGGAAAGATAGGAACGATCCCGTCCTAAGCGCTTCCTACCGTGGCCGACATGACAACCGAACCGGACATTCGCCCTTTCCGCATCGACATCCCCCAGGAGAAGATCGACCACCTGCGCCGGCGTCTCGCCGAGACGGCATGGCCGAGCGACCTGCCCGGCGCGGGATGGGACAAGGGCATGCGGATGTCCTACCTGCGGCCGCTGGCCGAGTACTGGCGGACCGAATTCGACTGGCGCGCCGTCGAGGCGACGCTGAACGAACTGCCGCAGTTCGTCACCGCCATCGACGGGCAGCGGGTGCACTTCCTGCACGTGCGCTCGCCGGAGCCGGACGCGCTGCCGCTGGTGCTCGGTCACGGCTGGCCCGCGTCGTTCGTCGAGTTCCTGGACGTGCTCGGGCCGCTGAGCGATCCCCGCGCCCACGGTGGCGACCCCGCCGACGCGTTCCACCTGGTCGTTCCCTCGCTGCCGGGCTTCGCGTTCTCCGAGGTGTCCCCGGATCCGGGTGCGGGCTCGACCGAGCGGTTCGCGGAGGTGGTCGCGGCACTCATGGCGCGCCTGGGCTACGACCGCTACGGCGTGCAGGGCGGCGACGCCGGATACTTCATCGCCGCACAGCTGGGCCATATCGCTCGAGAACACGTCGTGGGCCTACATGTGAACGGCCCGATCACGATTCCCTCCTGGGACAGCGGCGACGGCGAATCGTGGGGGGCGGCGGCGTCCGCTTCGGCCGAGTGGACCCCGGAAGCATCGGAGGCCGAGTACAGCCCGGCGGACCAGGCGAGGCTGGCGACGCTGACCGGCCCGGAGAGTTACGCCCGCTACGACTACGCCACCGTGCAAGCCAACCGCCCGCACACGCTGGCGATCGGCCTGCAGGACTCGCCCGCCGGGCTGCTGTCCTGGATCGCCGACCTGTTCCGGCAGTACACGAACCCGGCGATCGAACTGCCGGACGACGCGGTGGGCCGGGACGCGCTGCTGACCAACGTCAGCCTGTACTGGTTCACCGGAACCTTCGCCTCCTCGCTGCGGCTCTACAGCGAATCCGCGGCCTGGGGCGCGCCAGCGGTGAAGTCCGACGTGCCGACCGCGGCGGCGATCTTCCCCGGCGACATGTCCGTTCGCAAGCTCGCCGAACAGGCGCACAACATCGTCCGGTGGACGGAGTTCGATCGTGGCGGGCATTTCGCGGCGATGGAGGCGCCGGATCTGTTGATCGCGGACGTGCGCGAGTTCTTCCGCACGCTGCGCCGACCGATGTCTCGCGAGTAGCGGGACAGTCAGGCTGACCATCGTGAGCTGGGCGAATCCGCCCGGGCGCGGGCGGCTGCGCCGGGGGAGCCGCCCGCGCCACGCGACCAGGGTCGGCGCGCGGCGGAGACCTGGTGGGCGGGGTGGTCTAAGCCCCGGAGTAGCGCGCGTGCATGGCCGCGGCCGTCGCCGCGAGCTGGGCACGCAGGTGTGGCGGCTCCAGCACTTCGACGAACTCGCCGAGCGGCAGCAGGCCGTGCGCGAGCACCTCGTAGGACTCCGATGGCACGACCACCTCCACCCACCCCTCGGCGTCGGGCTGCCCGGCGGAGGCCAGCGCCTCGGCGACCGCGGCGGGGTCGTTCATCAACCGCAACAGGCGCAGATGGGTGGCGGCGATCCGGCAGCGGGCTCGGACGCGCAACATCGAACGCGCGAAATCGTCGGCGGCGTCGGTCCAGTGCGTGCGTAAATCGAATTCCGCGGGGCGGACGAAGGTTTCGCCGGTCGGCTCGGCGTCGCGAATCCGGCCCACTCGATAGGATCGCGGCGACGTGTCCCCACGGGCGACCAGGTACCAGGTGCCTGCCTTGAGCACCAGGCCGAGCGGGTCGAGCAGGCGTTCGACCACCTGGTCCTTGCGCGCGTAGCGCACGCGCAGCCTGCGGTCGTGCCAGAGCGCGTCGGCGATCGTCGCGAGCGTCGGCGTCTCGTCCGGTTGGTGGAACCAGCCCGGCGCGTCGACATGCACCCGCTCGGCGATGCGCGTCGCGCGGCCGCGCAATTCCGGCGGCAGCGCGGCGAGCATTTTCAACTGCGCGGTGGCCAGCACGGTGCCGAGGCCGAGATCGGCGGCGGCGCCGGGCAAGCCGGTCAGCAGCACCGCGTCGGCCTCGTCGGTGGTGAGGCCCGTGAGCCGGGTGCGATAGCCGTCCACGAGCCGGACGCCGCCTGCCCGGCCCGGTTCGCTGTAGACCGGGACACCGGCCGCCGAAAGGGCCTCGACGTCGCGATAGACGGTGCGCACCGACACTTCCAGTTCCCTGGCCAGTTCGGGCGCGGTCACCCGGCCTCGCGTCTGCAATAGCAAGAGCAGTTGCACCAGCCGACTCGCCCGCATGCAGGCGACACTAGCCGCAAACCTTGACACGAGATGGCAGGGTTTCGCCGTACCGTCCTCGTCATGACCACTTGGAGCCGATTCACCGAAGAAGCACCGCACGTCGCCGAGGTCTTCGCGCGCAGGCACCGCGCGGCGGGCAATCTCTGCATGCTCGGCACGATCCGGGCCGACGGATCACCGCGGATCAGCCCGGTCGAACCGCGCGTCTTCGAGGAGTTCCTGGTGATCGCGGGCATGCCGGGCACGACCAAGTTCCGCGATCTGGCCCGGGATCCACGCTTCTGCCTGCACACCGCCACCGTGGACACGAACGTGTCCGACGGTGACGCCAAACTCTTCGGCGCCGTCGTCGACCTGCCCGACCGGGACGTGCACGTCCGCTTCGCCCAGCACCTGTTCGACGAGACCGGTTTCGACATCCGGGGGCGGGAGTTCGACCACTTCTACGTCGCCGATCTCACCGGGGCGTCGACGGTGGAGGTGGACGGCGACCACCTCGACATCACCATTTGGAAGCCGGGCGAAGGGGAGCGCGTGGTGCGCAAGCACTGAGCCGGCGGCTCGGCGCGACGACCTCACTGCCGCGCCGTCAGCTGGGCGGCGATCGGGCTCGGGACCGAGACGCCGCGGCGGTGCAGGTCGGTGAGGAATCGGCGGACTAGGGGATCGCCCGGGGTGGAGGTGAGACAGACGACCTCGCGCGTCAGTGGCGGCCGCAGGCTGCGCACGGCGCCGGGGAACGTCACGGTCAGCGCGCTGGTGGGCACGAGGGCGGTGCCGAGACCGGCGGCGGCCAGCTGGGCGGCGGTGGTGGCTTGACGGGTCCTGGTCGCCGCGGTCAGCGCCACTCCTCGGCCTGCGGCGACTTCGTCGAGCCAGGCGCCGAGGCCGTTGTCGGGGTGGTAGTGCACCACCGGGCGTTCGGCGACGTCCGCCAGTGTCATCGCTGCCGGGGGCTTCCCGGCGTCCGGCAAGACCGCGACGATCTCCTCGGTTCCGATCACGACGAGGTGGCCTTCCCAGCGCGACGGCCTCGGCCCGAGGGCGAGATCGGCCGTGCCGATGGCCACCATCTCTGCCATGGCATCGGCGCTGGACAACTCGGACAAGGTGAGGCGTACCTCTGGACGACGACGATGCCAGACGCGCAGTACGGGCGCGAGCAGGCTCGCGGACATGCTGTCCGCGCACGCGATGCGCAACTGCCCGGTCGCGCCCGCGGCGACGGCGCGGCCGCCCGCGACCACCCGTTCGGCGGCAGCCACCGCGGCGCGTGCGTCCGCGGCGATCGCACGGCCCGCGGCCGTCGCCCGTACCCCACGCGGGAGCCGCTCGAGCACCGGCGTGCCGAGTTCGCGTTCCAGCGCGGCGATCTGATGGGAAAGCGCGGGTTGCGACAGATGCAGTCGCGCGGCGGCTTCGGTTACCGATCCGGAGTCCAGCACGGCGATCAGGCACTCCAGCGCGCGCAACGTAGGCATTCGGGAATTCTATGGCAAAGCACGAAACTATCGATCTCACGAAGGGATGGCGGGAGGTCGCCCAGCTCGTTCCTTTCGGTGGGACAGCACACCACCTACCGAAAGGCACACTCATGACAGGCGCGTTGGACGGCAAGAAGCTGGTCATCGTCGGCGGTGGATCGGGCATCGCTCGACAGATCGCCCGAGACGCGGTCGCCGCGGGCGCGACCGTGGTGCTCGCGGGCCGCGACGAGCACGCCGTGGCCGCGGCGCGGGAGCAAGTGATGGGCGCGGCCCGCGGTCGTCGTGCGGCGGTCGAAGCGATCCGGATCGACCTCGGTACCGAGGACTCCATCGTGCGGGCAGCCGAGGAAGTCGGTGAGCTGGACTATCTGGTGTCAGTGGCCGCGTCACACGCGAACGGGCCGGTGGCCGAGCTGGATCGGGCGGCGATCGTGCGGGCCTTCGACGCCAAGGTGATCGGTCCGATCCTGCTCGGCAAGCACTTCGGCGCCCGGATCAGGGCGGGCGGAGCGCTGCTGCTGTTCTCCGGAGTAGCCGCGTGGCGGCCCGCGCCGGGACGGACGGTGATGGCGACGACCAATGGCGCGGTGAGTTTCCTCGCCGAGGCACTGGCGGTCGAGCTGGCGCCGGTCCGGGTGAACGCGCTGTCGCCGGGCATTGTCGACTCGGGCGTCTGGGACGGCATGGGTGAGCGGAAAGAGCACTTCTTCGGTGAGGTTGCGGCTGTCAATCCGGCGCGCCGGGTCGGCAGCCCCGCCGATATCTCCGCCGCGGCGCTGCTGGCGCTGACCAATCCGTTCTTGACCGGAACGACCCTGCACGTCGATGGTGGCGGCCGGCTGGCCTGAAGCGCGATCGCCTCGCTACCGGTTCGGTTCACCTCGGCCGACCTCGGCGCGACGACGCGCCAGGAAATTTCGTTCGGCCGCGTTGTGGGTGCGGTCGAGGGCGGCGTCGTAGGCGGCGACGGCGTCGGCGGTGCGCCCGAGGCGGGCCAGCAGGTTCGCGCGGATGGCGTGGAACAGGTGGTATCGCTCGAGAGCGAGCGCGTCCACCAGTTCCAATGCCGTCGCCGGACCGTCCACTTCGGCGACCGCCACCGCGCGGTTGAGAGCGACGACCGGATTCGGTGTGAGCGCGGTGAGCGGGTCGTAGAGGCGCAGGATCTGGGTCCAGTCGGTGGCCGCCGCGACGGGTGCGTCGGCGTGCACCGCGTTGATCGCCGCTTGGAGTTGATACGGCCCCGGCCGGTTGCGGCGCAGGCACTGCCGCACGAGCGCGTGCCCCTCGGCGACGAGGGCGCGGTCCCACCGGCTGCGATCCTGTTCCGCGAGGGGGATCAGGGAGCCGTCGGGGCCGATACGCGCGGACCGGCGGGACTCGCTGAGCAGCATCAGTGCCAGCAGGCCGGTCACCTCCGGCTCGTCCGGCATCAGCTCCGCCGTGAGACGCCCCAGGCGAATCGCCTCGGCGCAGAGATCGGCCTTGACCAGCCGCGCACCGGAGGAGGCCGTGTGCCCCTCGGTGAAGATCAGGTAGACGACGGCGAGTACCGCGCGCAGCCGGGCGGGCAGGTCCGCGTCGGCGGGCACCCGGTACGGGATGCGGGCGTCGCGGATCTTGCCTTTGGCGCGAACGAGGCGCTGCGCCATGGTCGTTTCGGAGATCAGGAACGCGCGGGCGATCTCGGCGGTGCTCAACCCCCCGAGCAGCCGCAGAGTCAGCGCCACCTGCGCCTCCGGCGCCAGAGCGGGGTGACAGCAGGTGAAGATCAACCGCAGCCGGTCGTCGCGCACGGCGCTCACCGCCTCCTCCGGCTCGTCCTCGGCGTGCAGGAGGGCTGCCTGCGCGTGCCGGTCCGCGCGGGAGGCCTCGCGGCGCAGGCGGTCGATGGCCCGGTTACGCGCGGTGGTGATGATCCAGCCGGGCGGGCTCGGCGGGAGACCGTCGGCGGGCCAACGCTGGACGGCGGCGGTGAAGGCGTCCTGCACCGCGTCCTCGGCGACGCCGATGTCGCCGAAGACGCGGATCAGGCTCGCGACCGCACGGCCGTAGTGCTGCGCGAAGACCGTTTCGATCACCGAGCCGGTCACGGGTTCGCCCATCCGTCAGTCCTGGATCGGACGGACCTCGACGGGCAGGCCGACGACGGCGGTGAGCTTGCGGCCCCATTCCAGCGCTTCGTCGAGATCGGCGGCGCGGATGACGGTGAACCCGCCGATGTGCTCCTTGCCTTCGACGTACGGGCCGTCGGTGATCAGCACGTCCTCGCCGCGGGCGTGCAACACGGTCGCGGTGCCGGGCGCGTGCAGACCGGCGGCGAACACCCAGGTTCCCGCCGCCCGCATCTCGTCGTTCAGCGCGCCGAGTTCGCGCATGATCTCGTCCAGGTTCTCCGGCGCGCCCGCGTCGGGCTGGTAGATGCTGAGCAAGTAGTGCTTCATCGCGTCGTCCTCCTCATCCGCGCCGGTAGGTGGTGATGACGACACCGGTTCCGGTCGTCACCGTGTCGGTCATCCGCAGGCCGCCCAGCGCCACGCCGTCGAACAATCGGCGGCCGGAACCGAGTAGCAAGGGGTGGATCAGCAGGAGGTACTCGTCCACCAGATCGTGGCGCATCAGCGAGCGCAACAGGTCACCACTGCCCAGCACCACCAGATTCCGGTCCGGTTCCCGTCGCCGCAACTCGGGGACCGCCGTCACCGCGTCGCCACCGAGCCATGTCGAGTTCTGCCAGGCCAGCGGCCCGCTTCCGGTGCGGGAAGCGACGAACTTCTCGGTCTTGTCCAGCGCATCGGCCATCGGGTTGCCGACCTGTCGCGGCCAGTATCCCGCGAAGTCCTCGTAGGTGCGCCTGCCCAGCAGCAGCGCGCCGCGGTTCGCCGCCATGTGCCTGCCCATGACCTCGGCCTGCACCGGGTCGTCGTGCCGGTGCGCCCAGCCGCCGCCGTGCGCGAATCCGTCTCGGGTGTCCTCGTCCGTTCGCCCGGGCGCCTGCATGACGCTGTCCAGCGTCAGGTGCTCCACCGCGATGATCTTGCTCATCTCCGCTCCTTCCGGGACCGGCGCGGCGCCGGTCGCACCATCTACACGAACGGGCCCCCGGCGGATCGACAGCGTCGCCGGAAAATCTTCGCTCAGGATGAACAGCCGCGCGAAGCCTCGACGGGTGCCGGCAAGAGACGTTGGATCTCGGCATAGCTGACGATTCCCGGCGGAACGGAGGCGTCGTGCCGCACGGCGCGTGCGACGTCGAGCGCGGCCGACAGCGCAGCCCGGTACAGCAGCGATCCGGTACTGATCCGGCGCACGCCCAGCGCGGTCAGCGTCGCGAGGCCCGGGCCCTCGGCCGTGTAGAGGACGTTCACAGGCACTTCGCTCGCCGCCACGACCCGCTCGATACGCGCCGGGTCGGTCAGTCCGGGCACGAAGACGCCGTCGGCTCCGGCCGCGGCATACCGGCGTACGCGATCGTGGGTGGAGCCGTGATCGAGCCCCAGCCAGTAGGTGTCGACGCGAGCATTGACGAACAGTTCCGGTGTGCGCTCCTTGACCGCCGCGATCAGCGCCGCTTGGTGCTCGGGCGCGGCGAGCGCCGATCCGAGGCGGCTGTCTTCCAGGTTGACGCCCGCGATCCCGCAGGCCGCGAGCTGTCCGGCGAAATCCGCGACCGCGCCGGGCCGCTCGTCGAACCCGGCCTCGATGTCCACGGTGACCGGGATCGGCAGCCGCGCGAGGCGCCGGGCCGAGGCGAACGTCTCCGCCTTCGTGACGCCCGCGCCGTCGGTGCGCCCGGCCGCGGCGGCCACACCCAAGCTGGTGGTGCCGATCGCCGCGAATCCCTCGTCGGCCAGCAGGGCGGCCGAGGCGAAGTCCCAGGCGTTCGGCAGGACGAGGGGACGGTCGCGGTGGTGCAGGCTGCGGAAGATCTCGAACATGGTCGGCGGGGTCGCCGCCGCAGAAGACGAAGTCATGTCGCGACCGTAGCGACGGGACATTTCGGTGAGCGCCGAAACGACGGCCCGCCATGATGGTGTGGTGCCGACCAGAGGAACCGAACTGGCGGGCTTGGCCGCACTGCTCGCCGACCGCACCCGCGCCGACATCTGCCTGGCGCTGGTGGACGGGCGGGCCTGGACCGCGGGCGAGCTCGCGCGCCACACCGGCGTCGCGCCGTCCACAGCCACCGAGCATCTGGACCGCCTGCGCGACGGCGGGCTGGTCGTCGAGCACCGGCAGGGCAGGCACCGCTATCTGCGGCTGGCCGGCCCGCAGGTCGCGGAGTTGCTCGAAACCATGGTTGCCCATCTCGGCCCGCCCGCCGCACCGGTCACCGGGCTGCGCACCGCTACCGTCGCGGCCGGGCTGGCCCGGGGCCGCACCTGCTACGACCATCTCGCGGGGCGACTGGGCGTGGCCGTCACCGACGCCATGACAGCGCGCGGTCTGCTCAGCGGTGACGGTGGTTTCGCCCTCACCGGGGCCGGCGCGGCGTGGCTCACCGGGCCGATGGGCATCGACCCCGCCGCGTTGCGCGCCACGCGCCGCCCGGTGGCGCGGCCCTGTCTCGATTGGACCGAACGCCGAGTCCATCTGGGCGGCTCGGCGGGCGCGCAGCTGTGCCGCCGCCTGAAAGAGCTGCGGTGGATCGAGAGCGTCGGCAGCGGACGCGCCGTCCGCGTCACCGCGCAGGGCGAAGCCGGATTGGCACAAGCGCTGCACATCGATCCGCTCGCACTGCGCTGACCTGCGACGAACCGGCTGGGCGGGATTCGGGCCGCCATGCCGTTTGCGCGCGAACCGGGTGGGTATCAGGTCCTCGTGACCACGCTCGCGGCGACCAGGCTGTGAATGAGCTTGCATGGTCATGCATAATCATCACATGGTTGATTCCTCGGTCGGACCCGTCGTGCGGGTCGCGGTAGCCGGTGCCAGCGGGTACGCGGGCGGCGAAGTGTTGCGTCTGCTGCTGGGGCATCCGGCCTACCGAACCGGGCGCCTCGTCATCGGGGCGCTGACCGCGGGCTCGAACGCAGGCACCGCGCTGGGAGAATTGCAGCCGCATCTGCTGCCGCTGGCCGACCGGGTGCTCGCACCGACCACGACCGCCGAACTGGCCGGCCACGATGTGGTCTTCCTCGGCCTGCCGCACGGTCAGTCGGCGGCCATCGCCGCCGAACTCCCCGAGTCCACGGTGGTCATCGACTGCGGCGCCGACTTCCGCCTCACCGACCCGAGGGCCTGGGAGAAATACTACGGCAGCCCGCACGCGGGCAGCTGGCCCTACGGTCTGCCCGAGCTGCCCGGTGGCCGGGAGAAACTGCGCGGCGCGACGCGGATCGCGGTCCCCGGCTGCTATCCGACCGTCGCCAGCCTCGCGCTGGCTCCCGCCGTCGCCGCGGGCATCGTGGAGCCCGCCGTGCACGTGGTCGCGGTGAGCGGCGCCTCCGGCGCGGGCCGCAAGCTGGACATCGGCCTGCTGGGGTCGGAGGTGATGGGTTCGGCGCGGGCCTACGGGATCGCGGGCGCGCACCGGCACACACCGGAGATCGCGCAGAACCTGACGGCGGCGGGCGGCACGGACGTCGCGGTGTCGTTCACGCCGGTTCTCGCGCCTATGCCGCGCGGCATCCTCGCCACCTGTACCGCGCCCACGCGCGTGGACGCCGCGCAGGCGCGCGCCGTCTACGAGAAAGCCTATGCCGACGAGCCTTTCGTGCACCTGCTGCCGGAGGGCACGCTGCCGCAGACCGGTTCGGTGCTCGGCTCCAACGCCGTCACCCTGCAGGTCGCGGTGGACGCCGACGCGGGCCTGCTCGTGGTGATCGGCGCGATCGACAACTTGACCAAGGGCACCGCGGGCGCCGCGGTCCAATCGATGAACCTGGCCCTCGGATTCGAGGAGACCGAAGGACTTTCCACCGTAGGAGTGGCACCGTGACGACAGTCGACATCGCCGACGGCAAGCTGGTCCGGACGCAGGGCGTGACCGCCCCGCTCGGCTTCCGCGCGGCGGGCATCGCCGCGGGCATCAAGACCAGCGGCAAGCCCGATCTGGCGCTGGTGTTCAACGAAGGCCCGGAGTACCCGGCGGCAGGCGTATTCACCCGCAACAAGGTGAAGGCGGCTCCGGTGCTGTGGTCTCAGCAAGTGCTGACCGGCAAGCGGCTGCGCGCGGTGATCCTGAACTCGGGCGGCGCCAATGCCTGCACCGGCCCGGGCGGATTCCAGGACACCCACAAGACCGCCGAGGAACTCGCCGCCGCGCTGAGCAATTGGGGCACCGAGACCGGCGCGGGTGAGATCGCCGTCTGCTCGACCGGACTGATCGGCGACCGGCTCCCGATGGACAAACTGCTCCCCGCCGTCACCGAGATCGTGCACGAGATGGGCGGCGGACTGTCCGGCGGCTCGGATGCCGCCTGGGCCATCATGACCACCGACACCGTGCCCAAGGAGGCGGCGTTCCACCACCGCGACAAGTGGAACGTCGGCGGCATGGCGAAGGGCGCGGGCATGCTCGCGCCTTCGCTGGCCACCATGCTGGTGGTGCTCACCACCGACGCGGCGGTGACCGCCGAGCAACTCGACCAGGCGCTGCGCAACGCCACCGCGCGAACCTTCGACCGGCTCGACGTGGACGGCTCCTGCTCCACCAACGACACCGTGCTGCTGCTGGCCAACGGCGCCAGCGAAGTCACGCCCGGCCAGGAGGAGCTCGACGCCGCCGTGCTCGCGGTCTGCGACGACCTGGCCGCCCAGCTGATGGCCGACGCCGAGGGCGTCACCAAGCGGGTGCTGGTCACCGTCGCGGGCGCGGCCACCGAGGACGAGGCCGTCGCCGCGGCGCGCACCGTCGCCCGCGACAGCCTGGTCAAGACGGCGCTGTTCGGGTCGGACCCGAACTGGGGCCGGGTGCTCGCCGCGGTCGGCATGGCGCCGGTCACGCTCGACCCGAACCGGATCTCGGTGTCGTTCAACGGCAAGCCGGTGTGCATCGATGGCGTCGGCGCGCCCGGCGCCCGCGCGGTCGACCTGTCCGGCACCGACATCGAGGTGCTGATCGAGCTGAACGTCGGATCGGCGAGCGCGAGCATCCGCACCACCGACCTGTCGCACGGTTACGTCGAAGAGAACTCGGCCTACAGCTCATGACCAGTCAGGTGCTGCATTCGCTCTCCGCGCTGGACAAAGCGCACGTCTTGGCCGATGCCCTGCCGTGGTTGCAGAAGTTCCGGGACAAGATCGTCGTCGTGAAGTACGGCGGCAACGCCATGATCGACGATCACCTCAAGCAGGCCTTCGCCGCCGACATGGCGTTCCTGCGCACGGTCGGCGTGCACCCGGTGGTCGTGCACGGCGGCGGCCCGCAGATCAGCGCGATGCTGAAGAAGCTCGGCCTACAGGGCGAATTCCGCGGCGGCTTCCGGGTGACCACTCCGGAGGTGATGGACGTGGTGCGGATGGTGCTGTTCGGCCAGGTCGGTCGCGAACTGGTCGGCCTGATCAACTCGCACGGCCCGTACGCGGTCGGCATCTCCGGTGAGGACGCCGGGCTGTTCACCGCGACCCGCCGCACCGTCGAGGTGGACGGCGAGCCCACCGACATCGGCCTGGTCGGCGACGTCACCGAGGTGAACCCGGACGCCGTGCTGGACCTGATCGGCGCGGGCCGCATCCCGGTGGTGTCGACCATCGCGCCGGACGCCGAGGGCGTGGTGCACAACATCAACGCCGACACCGCCGCCGCGGCGCTCGCCGAGGGCATCGGCGCCGAGAAACTGGTGGTGCTCACCGACGTCGAGGGCCTGTACACGAACTGGCCGGACCGGTCCTCGCTCACCTCCAGCATCGATACGGCCGCGCTGGCCGAGTTGCTCCCGCGCCTGGATGCGGGCATGGTGCCCAAAATGGAAGCCTGTCTGCGCGCGGTGTCGGCCGGTGTACCGACCGCGCATGTCATCGACGGCCGGGTGCCGCACGCCGTGCTGCTGGAACTGTTCACCGGAGAAGGAATCGGAACGATGGTGACCCCCGCCCCGCTCATCCCGAACGGGTCCGGCGCACCGAACGGAACGAAACAATGAGCACAGCTGAACTGCAGAAGCGGTGGTCCGCCGCGCTGATGAACAACTACGGCACGCCGAAGGTCGCGCTGGTGCGCGGCGCGGGGGCCGTGGTCTACGACGCGGACGGCAAGCGCTACGTCGACTTCCTCGGCGGCATCGCGGTCAACAGCCTCGGCCACGCCCACCCGGCGATCCTGGAGGCGGTCACCCAGCAGCTCGGCACGCTGGGGCACGTGTCGAATCTGTACGCCAGCGAGCCGGTCATCGAACTGGCCGAGCGGTTGCTCGCGCACTTCGGCGACGGCGACGGCCGGGCGTTCTTCTGCAACTCCGGCACCGAGGCCGTCGAAGCGGCGTTCAAGATCGCCCGGCTCACCGGGCGGCCCAAGATCGTCGCCTGCGAGGAGGCGTTCCACGGCCGCACCATGGGCGCGCTCGCCCTCACCGGCCAGCCGTCCAAGCGCACCCCTTTCGAACCGATGCCGCCCGGCGTCGTGCACGTGCCCTACGGTGACGCCGCGGCACTGGAAGCCGCGGTCGACGAGGACACCGCGGCGGTGTTCCTCGAGCCGATGATGGGGGAGAGCGGCGTGGTGGTACCGCCGTTCGACTACTTGGCCAAGGCGCGCCAGATCACGGCGCGGCACGGGGCGCTGCTCGTGCTCGACGAGGTGCAGACCGGCATCGGCCGGACCGGGAAGTTCTACGCCCACCAGGCCGTCGGCATCGTGCCCGACGTGATCACGCTGGCCAAGGGCCTCGGCGGTGGACTGCCCATCGGCGCGGTGCTGGCCAACGGCCGCGCGGCCGATCTGCTCACCCCCGGCATGCACGGCACCACCTTCGGCGGTAATCCGGTGTGCGCGGCGGCGGCGCTCGCGGTGCTGCGCACGATCGACGAGACCGATCTGCTCTCGCACGTCGAGTCGGTCGGCAAGCGGCTCAGCGACGGGATCGAGCTGCTCGAGCACCCGCTCGTCGAGCAGGTGCGCGGTGCGGGCCTGCTGCTCGGCATCGTGCTCACCGACGAGGTCTCCGCGCACGTCGAGGCGCGGGCGCGGGAGGCGGGCTATCTGGTCAACCCGGCCAAGCCCGACGTGATCCGGCTGGCGCCGCCGCTGGTGCTCTCCGAGACCCAGGCGGACAACTTCGTCGCCGACCTGCCGGAAATCCTCGACGCCGCGCTCGCGGACGCGAAAGGGGCTGCGGCGCAATGAGTTTTGTCAGGCACTTCCTGCGTGACGACGATGTCAGCCCGGCCGAGCAGGCCGAGATCCTCGCCCTCGCCGCCGAACTCAAGAAATCACCTTTCGCGCGGCGCCCGCTCGAGGGCCCGCGCGGCGTCGGCGTGATCTTCGAGAAGAACTCCACCCGCACCCGGTTCTCCTTCGAGATGGGCATCGCCCAGCTCGGCGGGCACGCCGTGGTCGTCGACGGCCGCGACACCCAGCTGGGCCGGGAGGAGACGCTCGGTGACACCGGCCGGGTGCTGTCCCGGTACGTGGACGCCATCGTGTGGCGCACCTTCGAGCAGTCCCGGCTGGACGAGATGGCCGCCACAGCGACGGTGCCGGTGGTCAACGCGCTGTCCGACGAGTTCCATCCCTGCCAGGTGCTCGCGGACCTGCAGACGCTCGCCGAGCACAAGGGCGACCTGACCGGACGCGAACTCGCCTACTTCGGCGACGGCGCCAACAACATGGCGCATTCGCTGCTGCTCGGCGGCGTCACGGCGGGGCTGAACGTGACCATCGCCGCGCCCGCCGGGTTCGAGCCGCAGCCGTGGGTGGTGGAGGCCGCGCGCAAGCGGGCCGCCGAGACCGGCGCCACCATCACGCTGACCGCCGACCCGGTCGCCGCCGCATGGGGCGCCGATGCGCTGGTCACCGATACCTGGACCTCCATGGGACAGGAGAACGACGGCCTGGACCGCGTCGGTCCGTTCCGGCCGTTCCAGCTCAACGCCGAACTGCTCGCCCACGCCGAGCCGGATGCGGTGGTGCTGCACTGCCTGCCCGCGCACCGCGGCGAAGAGGTCACCGACGAGGTGCTCGACGGGCCGCGCAGCGTGGTGTGGGATGAGGCGGAGAACCGCCTGCACGCGCAGAAGGCGCTGCTGGTCTGGCTGCTGGAGCGACGATCCGGGGGAGCGACGTGACCGAGGTCAGAAGCGGCCCGGCCATCGCGCGCACCCGTGCCGGGCGGCAGTCGCGCATCATCGAACTGCTGTCGGCGCACGCGGTGCGCAGCCAGACCGAGCTGGCGGCGCTGCTCGCGGCCGAGGGCATCGAGACCACGCAGGCGACGCTGTCGCGGGACCTGGACGAACTCGGCGCGGTGAAGCTGCGCGCCGCCGACGGCGGCGCGGGCGTCTACGTGGTGCCCGAGGACGGCAGCCCCGTCCGCGGCGTCACCGGCGGCACCGACCGGTTGTCCAAGCTGCTCGGCGACCTGCTGGTCTCCACCGACGCCAGCGGCAACATCGCGGTCCTGCGCACCCCGCCCGGCGCGGCGCACTACTTGGCCAGCGCCCTCGACCGCGCCGCCTTGCCGTACATCGTCGGCACCATCGCGGGCGACGACACCATCGCCGTCTTCGCCCGCGAACCCCTCAGCGGGGCGGAAGTGGCCGCGAAGATCGAGGAGCTCGCCTGATCCGCTTTATCCGTGTGCCGCGTGCTCGGCTTCAGCGGGCAGCGCAGTGGTTCGGATGTTCTTCACGACCGCGACGATTCGGTCCACCTCTTCCTCGGAGAAGATGTCCTCCGGTCCCGTCGGCGCCACCGCTTTGAACGGCTGCTCGTAGAGCGCGCCCACCTCGATCACCCCGTTCTTCCTGACGTACTCGGTGAGTAGGTTCAAGAAGTGGAGTTGGCTGGCGGTGAGAGCGCGGCCTTTGTGGAATTCGTCGAAGGCCGTGGTAGCTGCGGTGGCGTCGAGGCCGGTGAGCGAACGGAGGAACAGGCCGAGTCCGCCGTGGGTGGCGGCGGCGTGCTCGATGTCCTCGACGGTGCCGAATCCGCTGTCCAGGAAGATCTTTTCGAGTTCGCCGAGGTCGGCCGAGGTGATCTGCTTGTTGCGCAGCAGTTTCTGCACCGCGAGCACGTCCTCATGACTGCGCAGGTAGGTGCGGACCTTCGATTCGAAGCGCGCCGTGCCCTTGCCGCCGCCGGGTAGCACGGCTATCGCGACCTCGCTGACATCGCCGAGTTTGTCCCGGAAATCGGTGTAGAGCGGATTCTGGGTGCCTTTGGGGGGAATCGCCTTGACCAATCCCCGCAGTCGTCGGCGCAGCGTTTCGAGCATCGGGAGGGTAACATCCTCCCACCATGCGTCGCCGGCCACATCTTCGAGGAATTCATGCCGCTGCCTGATGGCGGTGATGCTGTTCAGGCTGGGATCCAGGAGCGCGTTGGCGATCTCCTGGACTTTCTCCCGCAGTCCGTCGTAAGTCGTGTCACCGGTGAGGTGCGCGAGTTGGAGCCGCAGCGTGAGCAGATCGAATCGCTTAGCCGCCGGACCGGGGTCGTCGTCGTTGAACTGGGTGGGCAGTCCGGCCAGTTTGCCAACCTCCACCCGGATCTCAGGGGTGACGATGTCCCAGCTGTTCCGCTCGGCGAACTTCTCGACGTACCGCAGTTCCTTGCGCACCTCGACGTTCTGGGTGTTCATGCTGGCCACTTCCACCCGCAGACGTTCGGCCAGCTGCCACCGCACGTCGGGCAGGCTCTCCGGTTCGCTGTCCGAGATGTCGGTGGGCCGGTCATCCGGCGAATGGAGACGGTCGAGGTTGTGCAGCAGGTCGGCGCGGGCCTCGAACACTTTCTCGCTCATCGACGCCTGCGTGCGTCCTTCGGCGGTGGGCAGGTCTTGGTTGAAGTACTCGACGTTCTGGCACAGGTCGAACACCACGAACCGTTCTTTGTCCAGGTTCGGCGCGTACAGGTCTGGGCACAACCGCGTGCCGCGACCGATCATCTGCCAGTACTTGGTGCTGGTGCGCACGGCCTTCGCGAACACCAGGTTCGCGACAGCGGGCACGTCGATCCCCGTGTCGAGCATGTCGACCGAGACCGCGATATGCGGCGCCCTGTCCGGATTCTCGAACTTGTCGATGAGGCTCTGAGCATGGCTGACGCTGTGGGTGACCATCTCGATGAAATCGCCAGGCAGGTCGGGATAGAGCACGCGGAACCGTTGCACGATCAGTTCGGCGTGCCGGTTGTTGCGGGCGAAGATGATCGTCTTGCCGATCCGTTCCCCGTCGGCGACCCGGTCGCCCTGTTCCATGAGCACGAGCAGCATCTGATCGATGGTGTCGTGGTTGAAGAGGAACTGGTTCAGCGCGTGCGCGTCGACCGCTTCGGGAATGTCCTCGTCATCGCGCCATTCGAGGTCTTCCCAGTACGCCTTCTCGTCGTCGGACAGCTCGGAGTATCGGATGCCGGAGCGCAGGAACTTCAACGGCACCGCTTTCGCCACTGGCGGGACCAGATAGCCCTCGGCTACAGCCTGTTCCAGGTCGTAGACGTCGGTCGGCACACCTTCCTCGAGGTGGAACAACCGGTAGGTGTTGCGGTCGATCTCGTTCTTCGGAGTCGCGGTCAATCCCACCAGCAGCGAATCGAAATGCTCGAAGATCGCGCCGTACTTCTGGTACACCGACCTGTGTGCCTCGTCGATGACCACGAGATCGAAGTAGCCGGGCCCGAATTGCCGTTGCTGGGTGTCGTCGATCTGATTGATGAGGTTCAGCATCGTCGGATACGTCGACACGTAGACGCGGGCGCTGCTGTCCTTCTCGGTGAGCAGGTTCACCGTCGGCACGCTCGGCAGGTGGGTCTTGAACGCGTTCGTCGCCTGCGACACCAGTGCCTGCCGGTCGGCCAAAAACAGCACCCGCTTCACCCAACCGGCCCGGATCAGCTGATCAACGAGCCCGATCACTGTGCGCGTTTTCCCCGTTCCCGTCGCCATCACCAGCAGGGCTTGCCTCTGCTTGTCCTTCTCGAACGCCTCACCGATGCGACGGATCGCCCGATGCTGGTAGTGCCGGTTGACGATGGCGTCGTTGATCGGCTCCGTGGCGAGGACCTTGCGCCCCGCGCGCCGCCGAATGAGTGTGCGCAGCTGGTCTTTGGTGTAGAAACCCTGGACCGGGCGGGGCGGGTAGAAGGCGTCGTCCCAGATCTGCGTGTCGTAGCCATTGGTGTAGAAGATGATCGGCCGCTGCCCGTGCTGCTCCTCTAGCGCGTCGGCATACAGCGAGGCCTGATACTTGCCCGATTCCACACTCTTGGACGTGCGCTTGGCCTCCACTACCGCGAGCGGTTTGCCGTTGTCGTCCCACAGCACGTAGTCGACTTTGCCTTTGCCGCTGTCGGTCGGCATCCCGGTGACCGGGTATTCGCGGTCGTCTGGCCCGTCCAGCGCCCACCCCGCCTCCTGCAACAGCAGGTCGATCAGCTGAGTCCGGGTCTCCGCCTCCGAGTAGTCGTGACGGTCCGGAACCGTGGCATTGGCCGCCTTCGCCGCCTTAACCTCGGCCCGCAACCGCTTGACCTCGTCATCGAGCTCCTTGCGCTGCCGCCGTTCCGCCGCCAGCTCGGCTTGCTGCGCCGCGAAATCGGCCGCCATCTGCTGGACTTCGGCGTACTTCTTCCGCCGCACGTCGGCGGGCTCAGGCCGGGGAATCAGCGAAGTATCGAACCGCTGCCCGTCGAACGGCTTGCCCTCCTCGGTGCGTGCATACGTCCGCCCCAGCCAATACAGCACATGGAACAGCTCGCCGACCGCGCCCACCGCATCCTGTAGGGGCACCTCGCCCGTCCGGTGGACGGCGATGTTCCCGCGCCGCCGCACCACATCCATCTTCGTGACGATCACCGACCCCGCCACCCGCACCAGTGTTGGTTCCTTGATCTTGGCGCTCAGATCATCCCGATACGGCATCCGCAACGCATCGTCGGCCTTGAACAGCCAGTTGACTGCCAACTCCAAAGCTCGCCGCGCGAAGAAACACGACACCCGCGGATCACCAACCGCGCTCCGCTCCGCCCGTCTGGCCTCGGCGTACAGCTCCGGCCACTCTGCCTGCAGGAAGTCGAAGTTGCTGTCGGTCACGAAAAACCCTCCCCTTACAGATCTTTCAGGTCATCTTGCCAGAGTTCGCCGCGGAAGGCGCGGGATTGGATGGAGGCGAAGAGGGCGTTGAGGGATTCGAGGTGTCTCTCGGAAACCGCTTTTGAATGACGAATGTGTTGGATTTGCTGAGAATAGCGCTCCTGTAGTTCCAATGGTGGTATGCTAACCGGAAGAGACTTTATGATACCCATGTTCAGGCCGGCCATGATTGCGCCCTTAGCGGTCTGTTGCAGATAATTCTGCGCAGTCGGGTGTCGGAGGAAGTAGCTGTGTAGGTACTCGGGAAGGCATCTCTTGCGATCGAGTGTAATGCAGCACAGGTGCTTGGTGTTGATGGCGGTGGGGATATTGTCAGGTACGACTGCGCACCGGCCACAGGTGCCCATGATCGTGATCAGGACGTCGCCAGGTAAAACGGTATAACGTGAGAGTTTCCGATACTTCTGATCCGTGATGTAGCGCGGTCGTCCCCATTTGAATTCGTTATCTACGGCGTTGTCGATGCCCAGTACCGGTATTCCCTCGTCGACGAACTCTCCGTGGAGAAGCTGGCTCCCAAATGGTCCGGTTCGGATGGAGTTCTTTCCGTGTGCAGCGAGATCCTCAACGGTCCTGACTGGCCAATCGTAATTTGCGGTGCCGAACATGTCGAGGAAGATCGATTGGGTGAGGTCGTCGAGGAGGGCGATGGACTTCCGCCGCTTCTCCCGCAGCTCATCCACCCGATCCAGCACATCTGTAATCCGCCGCTGCGTGGTGAGGTCGGGAACTGGAATCTGGAGGCGCGCTAGCTTGGCCTTGTTGAGAGTTTTCCCCATTGCTGCATTGTCGGACTCTGTAAGCAAGTCAATTGTTCGGAGCGTCCAAGCGAGATAGTTGGGAAGTATCTTCTTATTGTCCCTGATGGGAAGTGTCGCGATTGCCTCGTTGGTGTACATCGGCTGTTGGATGACCCCCACTTTTCCGATGCTTAATTTAAAACTCAATGCAACGGTTCCAGGTGTAACTGGTTTGCCTATAGACTTGGCTGCAAGTGGGGTTATTTGCTCTTTGGTGTCGACGAGACGCGGGCCCTGGTTCATGTCTGCGATCGACAGCCAAGGAAATCCTTTACCCCAGTAGGATCGTTCGCTCCTAGATGGGGTTCGGCCGATATTTATTTCGCACAATTCCCCTAGTGGGACTGTTGGTAATATCACGACAAAATTCCCTTCAGCTCCGACAGTCCCTGTTGAATCTCCGCCTCGGTGGCCTCCAGTTCTTCGATGATAGCTAGCGGCGGCCGGTGCTCCACGTCTTCGTGGATCGTCTTCTTGTATCGGTTAAGACTGAGGTCGTAGTCCTGAGCGGCGATGTCCGCCTTCGGCACGCAAAAGCTCTGTTCGGTGCGTGCGCGGTCTCGTTCGCTGGTCGTGTGGCGAGACCAGCGGGCGAGCACGTCGGGCAGGTTGTTCTTGGCGTGCTCGTCGGCGGTAAGAGTCGCTGTGACACTGAGCTTTTCGTCGGGAAGGAGGGGGTTGCGTCTGTCATCGAGACTGAATCCGTCGGCGGTGACGTCGTAGAACCATACGTCGTCGGTCTCGTCATCCTTGGTGAAGAACAGGATCGCCGTCGACACTCCTGCGTACGGCTTGAACACACCGGAGGGAAGTTTGACCACGGCGTCGAGTCCGTGCTCCTCGACGAGAAGCTTGCGCAAGTCTTTGTGCGCCTTGGTCGACCCGAACAGCACGCCGTCGGGGACGATCACCGCCGCCCGACCACCCGTCTTGAGCAGGCGCAGAAACAAGGCGAGAAACAGCAGTTCGGTCTTTTTCGTCTTCACCACCTGGAGAAGGTCTTTTGCGGTGGTTTCGTAGTCGAGGCTTCCAGCGAAGGGGGGATTGGCCAGGATCATCGTGTAGCGCCCCGCTTCGCCCGCCACCGACTCGGCGAGAGAGTCACGGTAGCGGATGTCGGGGTGCTCGATCTGGTGCATAAGCATGTTCATGCTGGCGATGCGCAGCATGGTCGAGTCGAAGTCGAAACCGTGGAACATGCTGCGGTGGAAGTGATCCTGCTGCGCCGACTCAAGCAGAGCTTCACGGTGGGTCTTCTGGATGTACTCGGCCGCACCGACGAGGAAGCCTGCGGTGCCGCACGCCGGGTCGCAGATCTCGTCGTTCGGGCCAGGCGCCATCATCGCGACCATCAGGTCGATGATGTGACGCGGGGTGCGAAACTGTCCGTTGTGGCCAGCGGTGGCGATCTTGGACAGCATGTACTCGTACAGGTCGCCCTTGACGTCGCCGCCCTCGCTCAGCGGCAGTTCATCAAGCATGTCGACGGCCTTGGTGAGCAGGCTCGCCGTCGGAATGGTGAACCGGGCGTCCTTCATGTGCTCGCCGTAGGTCGACTCGTCGCCGCCGAGCAGCCGCAACCAGGGGAATACGTCGTCGCGGACGGTTCGCAGCAACTGATCCGGCCCGAGCTCGCGTAACTTCGACCAGCGCAGCGGCTCGGTGTCGGCGTCGTAGATCGGATTCTCGATCGCCCGCCCGCTGCGGTTGGCCTTACGCTCCTTGCCGATCTGTAGATCATCGAGACGCTTGAGGAACATCAGGTAGGTGATCTGCTCGATCACCTCCAGCGGATTCGAGATGCCACCCGACCAAAACGCATTCCACAACTGGTCGATCTTGCTCCGCAGTTCCCCTGTGATCATGGCGTCAGGTTATATCGGAGGGCGCCGACAGGTTGCAGAGACTGAGCGCTTCCGTCCCGCAGGTGCGATGGGCACGCTGGTCACAGCCGCACGCCGGGCCGCGGGCATCGGTAGGCGCGGCCGAGCTCGAGAGTCAACATTGTGCGGACCAAGTCGGTTTCCGCGACTTATGAACAGATGGACGCCAACGCCCCGGGGCCGGGGTGTGTAAACCGGTACCGGGGCGGGTCCAGGGTGCGCGCGTCAAATATGTCGAGTAGCTCGCCGAACAGCCCGCCAGCCGCTCTCGCGATGGGGCAACTTCAATGCTCAGTGCTCCCGTGATGTGTCCGGCTTCATGCGTCCGGCGTCGATCAGTGTTTGCCGTGCCGCCTCCTTGCGAGGGCACTCGATTGCGCGGCAGCCTCGGTGCTGCTGCATGGTCGCGTGGGCTTCTTCGATGCTGAAGGGCCAGTCGGGGGCTGCGTGAGGCCAGCCCGTAGGCCCCTGTCGACTGGCTCTCCACTCGGCTTGGACACGGTCGATGATGTCCTGGACGCTGTACCCCCGGCCTGTTGATTCGCCATCGTCTTGCCACCAATTGGAACTCATTGCCGCCTCGATCCTGATGTCATCTCTGGGTTGGGAGTCACCGGGGGCCGGAGGAGCACCCACTCCGGCTCCGGGACGCTTCTGGGGTCTCCGCCCATTTCCGGAGGGCGGTGAGGTAGTCGGCCAACACCTCGATGGGCAACCCGCTCCAGGGAGCAAGAGGGCCGACCGAAGGTGTTCGCTGTGGTAGGTCGTTCGTGTGTCTTGCCGTCTCGTACATCGAGCCTCTAGGCCTTGTGATCAGCGATCGTCGTTCTCGTCGGCCACACGTCGAGGCCACCCTGGATGAATGCAGTCACTTCGGCGAGGGCGCGATCGTGTCCGTCAGAGGGCAGCAGCTCGTGCCCGATGCCGAGTCGTTCGAGGACCTTTGCGATGTGCCGGTCGGCCAGCGACCGGAATTGCGGGTCGGTGCCGCGAGGCTTGCTCAGGTCGAGCGGGATTCTCGGATCCAGGACCGTGCGCAAAACGAGGTCATAGTGGCGGGCGTGCCGTGCGACCAGTTGCTCGAGCTGCTCGATGCTTACGGGATCGGGTTGCTCGCCGCGGTATTCCAGCACGGCTTCGTAGTATCCAAGGGCATCCGGTGCGGGCCGGTCGACCAGGACTACGTCGGCCCGCGTCCATGCCTGCACTTCCAGGGACATTCCGCGTGAGACGATCCATTGCGTGGATGCCCAGGTGTGGTCCTGAAGGATCGGCAACCCGTGCTTCAGGGCCTCGGCGCCGAGGTCGGCGACGACTGCCACTTCGACGCGATCGCGATGTAGCTGTTCGGCGACTTGCCGCAGGAAAGTGCTCTTTCCGGTTGAATGCGTCCCTGTGACCGCGACGGTCATCGGGCGCACGAAATCGGCGCTCACCACAGTCGACCCTCTGGCTCCCTGGGCGGAATGAACTCAGCTGGGGCTGCCGCCTGCACGAGTTCGTCCCAACCGAGTCCGCCGTCATTGACCAGCCGCGCCAGCAGCTGCCAGGCCGCCCAGGTGTCCCACCCGGCGCGGTGATGACCGTGTTCGGAGACTGCGGTGGTGTCCAGTTCAGCGTGGGTAACCAGTTTCTCCAGGGCGTAACTGCCGATGCCGGGCCACACCGCCTTGGCCAGCCTCAACGTGTCGAGCACCATCGGTGGCGTCCAGTCCGGCAGGTGTTCGGAGAGAACCCGCCTTTCCAGATTCGCGTTGTGCGCGACCAAGACCCGGCCTGTCAGGGCCTCCTCGATCTTTTCCGACACCTCCGGCCAGGTCGGGGACTCTGCCACGTCGGCGTTGGTGATGCCGTGGACCTTGCGGGTCACGATAGAGGTGATCGGCCGGGTAGGGCGGATGAGCCACGACCTCATGTCATCGACCTCCACCGTCACGCCCGAGACCGCCAGGACCGCAATCTCGATGATCTCGGGCGGCGTCTGTCCGTTGCCTTCGACGTCTACGACGACGAAGTCTCTACCGTGCAGTGCATTCGGAACCATCATCGTGTCGCCTCCTGGGTGCGAGTCCATCCGGTATCTGCGCGTCCGTGCCGGCCGAAGTGATGCGGGCGCTTGATGTCGTTGACCTGGTAGCCGAGATTGTGCTGAAGGAAGTTGCGCCGCCCTTCAGGCAGTCCCTCCACGATCACAGCCCGGTTGGTGATCTCGAGCATCTGGCCACCGAGCCGCTGAACCCATGCCGCGGTCGTTTCCTCGCCTGGGCGGCGCCAATCGTCTGCGCAGCGTTTGATCTGCGCGGCCGGGCAGATATCGCACAGTTCTCGGACACCGTAGTGCCCGTTGTAGTCGGCGACGCTATGCGCGAAGGTCACCCCGCAACTCGTTTTGCGAAACAGCGGCGATCCGAACCGGGCGCGATCGGCGAGGATCCGCTGCTCCAGGTGCTCGGGGAAGACTTTGCGTGAGGGGTTGTCGTTGTACAGCTCGGGCAGACAGTTGTCGCGGTAGTAGTCGCGGATCTGGTCTTTGAAGAAAAGGCCCGTGAATACTGTGGCGTGGGCAAAGTAGCTGAGTGCGCGCGCCCGGTCCAGGTGGGCGTCGGAGTCGTTGAGGCCCGGCACGATCGGGCGCCAGTACAGGATCACCCGATAGGTTTCGGCGCGCTCGAATGCGGTCCGCAGCGAAGCCGCCGCGATGTTGGAATCGACCGGTTCGATGCGCTCGTCTTCGATTCCACTGTGCGTGACCAGGATGGTCAGCCGGATGTTGTGGAAGGTGTTGAGTATCTCGCAGTCTTGCGGCTCGATCCGCCACCGCGTGATGACCAGGACGTGGTTGGTGATGCCCTGTTCGTCGAGCAGGCGCAGCATCTCGAAGGTGTGCGGCTTCACGGCCGGAAGCATCGGATCGGTCGCCCTGTTCAGCAGCTGGATCGGGGTGACGTGTGGTCGAAAGTGCTTGTTTCGCAGCAGCATCCGAGCCGCGGTTTCCTCGTCCATGAGCCGTCGAGGTACCTTCATCTCGAAATTGTCGAAGGCGTGGCGCACGCAGTAGGTGCAATCCAGCGGGCAACCGATGATCCAGTTCGCCGACAGCCCGCTCTTGCGGTAGTCCATCACCTGTCGCAGACCTGGATTCAGCTCCGCCTGCTGATCGGCGGTGAGGATAGGCAGCGGCCTTCGGGTGGTCGCTCGAATTCGTAGCGGAACAGTGATCGGACCGTGGAAAGTACTCATATCGGCGCCCTTCATGTGAATCGAGCCGTCGTAGCATCGACCTGTGGCTACGATTTTGGGGACATGACCAGCGCGATCAGAAGCGCTGAAAATGCATATGTTTTATGCATCCGATGACTACTCATGTCGATCGAGGGGGAAGGGTTTTCTGATGGTCGATTTCGATGCGGCACCGGATCTGTGTCCGCGGTGCGCAGCGCAGGCGCCGTCGGGGTTTCTCTGCGGCCGATGCCGCGGTGCTGATGATCGGCTGCCTTCGCTACCTGATCACGCATGGTGGTCCGGGGACCTTCGCGAGGCACTCGACGCTCGCGACATCGGCAAGGCGATCCGGGCCTACCGACGTCATCCCCACCATGGGGGGCACCGGGTAACCCAGGAGGACATGGCGCGATGGCTGTCGATCACTCAGGGACACCTCTCTCGGATCGAACAAGGCCGCGTGCGAGTGACCAACCTGGAAACTCTGTCGACGTACGCGCGAATCCTGGGGATCCCCCCGCTGCTGCTGTGGTTTGAACTCCCGCCCGATCGGCGGGAGCCAGTTTCTGCGCCGCAGCGATCGAGCGCCGCGCTTCCAGATCGGCTCGCCGCGGCAATCCATACGCCGACGGAAACTCAACTGGCCGACGCCATGCTGTCCACCTTGGCCGGGCACTCGGTCCGCGACCAGTTGGCCGGGCCCCATGACTTGATCCGAGTCGTGCGACACGACATTACATTCATCGACCAGCGCCTGGCCGCGAGCCGCGACGGCAGCAATGGTCGCAGCCGACTGCGATACGCGGCGGGGCGCTACGCCGAACTGCTGGGCTGGCTACACCAGGACTGCGGGGACCTCGAAGCTGCCGAATCCTGGTCCAGGATCGCCCTGGCGCACGCCACGGCGACGAACGATGTCCAGTTCCACGCCTACGTATTGATGCGAAGTTCCAATATCGCCACCGACGCCGGAAAGATTTCCCACGCAGGACGTTTCATCGACCAAGCGCTGTTACGCGCTGACGCCCTCACTCCGCAACAGCGCGCCGTCCTGCTGCGCCAGCAGGCGAACGTCTATGCGGCACGTGCGCGATCAGGTGAGCGCACCGACGTCATGGCGTGTGTCGAGGCGCTCACCCGGGCGGCGGAAGCGGCGGCCGAGCCAGCCGAGGAACGGGACGATCTCGCTGGCTACTGCTCACCTGCGTATGTAGCGATGGAGGCTGCGCAGTGCTGGATCGAACTCGGGGACCCCGAGCAAGCGCTGGCCATCCTGGAACAACGAATGAGCGACTGGAGTGCGGACAGCCGTCGCGATCTGGGCATGGGACTGGCCCGGCTGTCCACCGCGCACGCAGGAGTAGGTTCGTGGTCGGAGGCGGTGGAGTTCGGAGGTTATGCGGCTGGCATCGTCGCCGAAACCGGGTCTCACCGCACGCTCGGTCAGCTGCGTACCACTGCCACCGTGCTCCACGCTGCGGGCCAGACCGGTGCCGCGCGGGAGTTGACCCACCACGTACGCAGCGCACAACGTGCACGAGCCAGTCATGGTAGGAGCTTCGAGTGGAGTTGATGACCACCGCCAGTTCGACCGACGTCGCCGACGCAGGCGCCCGAATCGCAGTGCTGCCCGTCGGCAGTTTCGAGCAACACGGCGACCATCTACCACTCATCACCGACACCGTCATCGCCTGCCTGATCGCGCGGCAACTCGCCGAAAATTACCCGCTACTCCTCCTACCGCCGCTGACGATGTCCTGTTCGCACGAGCACGAGAGATTCGCCGGAACTGTCAGCCTCAGCCCGGCCACCCTGGTCGCCGTCATCGGCGATATCCGTGGCTCACTCGACCGATCCGGCATCACCACCCTCGTATTGGTAAACGCCCACGGCGGCAACTACGTCTTGGGAAACATCGCACAAGAGGCCAACACCACCGGCCGCAACGTCGTGGTCTATCCCGGCCGGGAGGACTGGAACCGAGCAAGGGAAGCCGCCGAAATGGACACCGACTCACATGGGGACATGCACGGTGGCGAACTCGAGACGTCGATTCTGCTGCACGCCAGACCCGACCTGGTGCGGCCATCGTTCCGGCACGCCGATCACGAGGCATCGGATCGTCCGCACCTCCGATTGCTCGGCATGTCGGCATACACCTCCAGTGGAATCATCGGACGGCCGTCCGCAGCGACCGACGTCAAAGGTAAGGCGGCGCTGGACGCCCTGACGAAGTCGTTCGGTGAATACTTCGCGCTGATTTCCTGCGCCGGGGCAGAAGGCTAGCTTCCTATCGAAGTCTGCTTCGTCGCGTAGCGTTGCACTTGCCGCAACGGGAGTGTCAATGAAATGCCGTTGCTCACTACACTTTTGTCGACGTGGCGACCATCCCGTCGGACGATCGTGAGGTTGTCGATCCTCAGCATTTCATCCGGCCGCATCGACGAGTCGCAGCGGCCGCACCTGCAGGCCCCGGCTACTGAGAGGACTTCCGCAATCTTGACCCAGATTCGGCCCAATGCCCTTGACGAGCTCTCCTGGCGCGGGCTCGTCGCGCTGTCCACCGATGAGGAGGCGCTCCGCGCCTCCCTCGCGGCCGGTCCGGTGACTTACTATTGCGGTTTCGATCCGACGGCACCGAGCTTGCACATCGGCAATTTGGTGCAATTGCTGACGATGCGCCGCCTGCAGGACTTCGGGCACAAACCGATCGCCCTGGTGGGCGGAGCAACCGGGCTCATCGGTGATCCACGAATGTCCGGTGAACGGGTGCTCAACGACCGCGACACTGTGGCGGCCTGGGTGGCTCGAATCCACAACCAGGTCGAGCGGTTACTGTCTTTCGACGGTGACAACGCCGCCGTCGTCGTGAACAACCTGGACTGGACTTCACCGATGTCGGCTATCAGTTTCCTTCGCGATGTCGGCAAGCACTTCCGGGTGAATCGGATGCTGGCGAAGGAAGCGGTCTCGGCGCGACTCGACAGCGAGGCCGGGATCAGCTTCACCGAGTTCTCCTACCAGCTGTTACAGGGCATGGACTTCTACCAGCTGTACCGCCGATACGGATGCACACTGCAGACTGGCGGATCTGACCAGTGGGGCAACCTGACCGCCGGCGCTGACGTGACTCACCGCGTCGAAGGCATAAGCCTGCACGTCTTGGCCACGCCGCTGATCACCAAGGCCGACGGCACCAAGTTCGGCAAGACCGAAGGCGGCGCGATCTGGCTCGACCCGGAGATGACCTCGCCATACGCCTTCCACCAGTTCTGGCTCAATGCCGAGGATGCCAAGGTCGCTGACTATCTCAGGATCTTCACCTTCCGCAGCCAGGACGAGATCGCGGCGTTCGAGGCAGCTGCACGGGATCGGCCCGCTCAACGGGAGGCTCAGTGCGCGCTCGCCGAGGATGTCACCGCCCTGGTCCACGGTGAGGAAACGATGCAGCGGGTGCGTGCGGCCAGCCAGGCGCTGTTCGGCAGCGGCGACCTGCCTGCACCATCGAACTCCGTACTTGGTTTGCCGGGTTGACCCCGGTGCGGCTCAGTGAGATGGAAGACAGTCCCGACATCGTTGAGCGGTTGAGTATGGAGGATGACGGCGATGATTTCGAACCAGCTCACCTGCCCGTCGACCTGAAGGTCCTACGGCTTTGATCGGACCGGCTGACGGGGTCGTCAGTTCGGTGTGGTCGAGAACGCCAGCCCCCAATTGTGAATGGGCTTGCATCGTCGTGCATAATCATTTGCAGAACGACGCGGGCCCGCCGAGGCTGGTCTCGAGGCGTCGGGACCGGGCCGTTCCCAACGCTCGGACACCCGCCATACTGCTGATACACCCACCGAACCATCGAGGAGCACACAGAACATGTCCGAGCGCGTCGTACTCGCCTACTCCGGTGGGCTGGACACCTCCGTCGCGATCAGCTGGATCGGCAAGGAGACCGGCGCCGAAGTGGTGGCCGTGGCCATCGACCTCGGCCAGGGCGGCGAGGACATGAACGTGGTGCGCCAGCGCGCCCTGGATTGCGGCGCGGTCGAGGCGATCGTGATCGACGCCCGCGACGAGTTCGCCGAGCAGTACTGCCTGCCCACCATCCAGGCCAACGCGCTGTACATGGGCCAGTACCCGCTGGTGTCGGCGATCAGCCGCCCGCTCATCGTCAAGCATCTGGTCGAAGCCGCGAAGTTCCACGGCGCGAGCACCGTCGCGCACGGCTGCACCGGCAAGGGCAACGACCAGGTCCGTTTCGAGGTCGGCATCGGCGCGCTCGCGCCCGACCTCAACGTGATCGCCCCCGTCCGCGACTACGCGTGGACCCGGGAGAAGGCCATCGCCTTCGCCGAGGAGAACTCGCTGCCAATCAACGTCACCAAGAAGTCGCCGTTCTCCATCGACCAGAACGTCTGGGGCCGCGCGGTCGAGACCGGGTTCCTCGAGGACCTGTGGAACGCCCCGACCAAGGACGTGTATGACTACACCTCCGACCCCACGGTCAACTTCGAGGCGCCGGACGAACTGATCGTCACGTTCGACAAGGGCGTGCCGGTGGCCATCGACGGCCGCCAGGTGAGCGTGCTGGAGGCGATCGTCGAACTGAACAAGCGTGCGGGCCGCCAGGGCGTCGGCCGGCTGGACATGGTCGAGGACCGCCTGGTCGGCATCAAGAGCCGCGAGATCTACGAGGCGCCCGGCGCCCTCGCACTGATCACCGCGCACCAGGCGCTCGAGCACGTCACCATCGAGCGCGAGCTGGGTCGCTACAAGCGCCAGGTCGAGCAGCGTTGGGGCGAACTGGCCTACGACGGCCTGTGGTTCTCCCCGCTCAAGCGGGCGCTGGACGCCTTCATCGGCGACACCCAGCAGCACGTGTCCGGCGACATCCGGATGGTCCTGCACGGCGGCTCCGCCGTGGTCAACGGCCGCCGCTCGGAGCAGTCGCTCTACGACTTCAACCTGGCCACCTACGACGAGGGCGACACCTTCGACCAGTCGCTGGCCAAGGGCTTCGTCCAGATCCACGGCCTGTCCTCCAAGGTCGCCGCCCGCCGCGACCTCAACCAGAAGTAGGCACCGGGCGTGCCGGTGCCCTGACACGCACCGGCACGCCGACGGCCCGCGCCCGCTGGCTCGAGATGGCATCGGCCGTGCGCGATGCCACTCATACCAGCGACGCGTCGACCCCGGAGACATCGGTCTCCGAGATCAGCGCGGTGCAGCCCGGACGCGAGGTCGTGGCTCGAAACAGTCTTCGGCGTGTGGCGTGAACAGGGGAGCGGTGCTACCCCCTGTCAGCAGCCGCACACAGGGGCGCAAGCGCCCTATTGCGCGCCGGGTGCCCTTGTCGGTAGGTGGCGTCGGAGAGCCTCCCCATCGGAGTGTGTTCACCGTCGACTATTCCGCGGTGGACGGAGCGGCAGGGCGACCCCCGCCGTGGACGCACGACCACGACCGCGACAATTGATCTCGTAGGGACATGGGTAACTCACCGGGTACGCCCAGAACCCGAGCGACATCTGACGCAGGACATGAACGCAACCCACCAGTCACCCGACTGGTACGGCCGGAGAACTCGGAGAGGCGGACGAGCATGAGTGGCGGCACGAACCAAGGCGCGCTGTGGGGCGGGCGCTTCGCCTCCGGCCCGGCCGAGGCCATGGCCGCGCTGAGCAAGTCGACGCATTTCGACTGGGCGCTGGCCCCCTACGACATCCGTGCCTCGAAGGCGCACGCGCGGGTACTGCACAAAGCGGGCCTGCTGTCGGACACCGATCTGTCCCGCATGCTGGACGGGCTGGATCGCCTCGCGGCGGACGTGGCCTCCGGCGCGTTCGGCCCCGTCGAGTCGGACGAGGACGTGCACGGCGCGCTGGAACGCGGCCTGATCGAGCGGGTCGGCGCGGAACTCGGTGGACGTCTGCGGGCGGGACGTTCCCGCAACGACCAGGTGGCCACGCTGTTCCGGATGTGGCTGCGCGACGGTGTGCGCCGGGTGGCCGCGGGCGTGATCGCGGTGATCGACGCACTGGTCGAGCAGGCTGCCGCGCACCCGGACGCCGTGATGCCGGGCAAGACGCACTTGCAGGCGGCGCAGCCGGTGCTGCTGGCGCACCATCTGCTCGCGCACGCCCATCCGCTGCTGCGCGACCTCGACCGGCTGCGCGACTTCGACCGCCGGGCTGCGGTGTCGCCCTACGGTTCCGGCGCGCTCGCGGGTTCCTCGCTCGGACTCGACCCGGAGGCGATCGCCGCGGAACTGGATTTCGACGCGGCGGCCGCCAACTCCATCGACGCCACCTCCGCGCGGGACTTCGCCGCCGAGGCCGCGTTCGTGCTGGCCATGATCGGCGTCGACCTGAGCCGGATGGCCGAAGAGGTGATCATCTGGAGCACCCCGGAATTCGGCTACGTCACGCTGGCCGACGCCTGGTCGACCGGCTCGTCGATCATGCCGCAGAAGAAGAATCCGGACGTCTCCGAGCTGACCCGCGGCAAGGCGGGCAGGTTGATCGGCAACCTCACCGGTCTGCTGGCCACCCTCAAAGCGCAGCCGCTGGCCTACAACCGCGATCTGCAGGAAGACAAAGAACCCCTCTTCGATTCGGTCGCGCAACTGGAACTGCTGCTGCCGGCCATCGCGGGCCTGGTCTCGACGCTCACCTTCCACACCGAGCGCATGGCCGAACTCGCACCCGCCGGCTTCACCCTGGCCACCGATATCGCCGAATGGCTTGTGCGCCAAGGCGTTCCGTTCCGGGCTGCGCACGAGGCGGCGGGCGCGTGCGTGCGCGCCGCGGAGTCCCGCGGCGTCGGCCTCGACGAGCTCACCGACGAGGAGTTCGCCGCCGTCGACCCGGCGCTGACCGGGAAGGTGCGCGAGGTGCTCACCGTGCAGGGGTCCATCGCGTCCCGCAACGCCCGGGGCGGCACGGCCGGTGTTCAGGTCGCGGCGCAGCTCGCCGAGGTGCGTGCGGCGGCGGCCGCGGCGCGGGACTGGCTGGGCTGACGTCGGTCGGGATCGCTGTCGGCGAACTCAACCGGTGACCGTGATATCGGCGCCGCTGAACAGCAGATCGCTGCGCCGCTGGGGACCACTGGAATACGGCAGCAGGTCGGCCTCTGGAACCAGCTCGCGCAACTGCCGCAGGAATACTTCGACGGCCAACGTCGCCATGCTCTTGCCGGGGCACACGTGTCTGCCGAAGCCGAAGGTCAACGGCAACTTGCCGGTCCCGTCCAGGGCCAGGCAGTCGGGGAAGGCCTCCGGGTCACGGTTGGCCGCGGCGAACAGCACGAGCACCGGTCCGGCGGGCAGCCGCGTGCCGCTGGACAGCACGACCGGCGTCCTGGCCTGACGTTTCCATGCCACCAACCCGGGATCCAGTTGCAGGATCTTCGCCGCCACCCGGGTGCCGCCGTCCGGCTCGGCGAGCAGGTCCCACCACACGCGGTCCGGATCACCGAGCAACCGCTGGACGCCTTGCTGGATGCTGCCGCTGACCGTGTGCACTCCCGCGGCGAGCGAATTCGCCATAGCGGACACCGCGATCCGATGGGAGAGCCCGGCGTCGCGCAGCCTGCGGGCGAACCCGGTCGCCTCGCTGCCCCGGCCCTCCCGCACCGCCGCTCCGCTCACCGTGAACAACCAGCCGAGCGCGCTCACCGCGTCGGCCAGTTCACGTCCGCGCATGACCCGGCCGAGCAGTCCCGATTGCGCTCCGCTCCATGCGGCCACCTGCGGCCAGTCCTCGGCGGGCAGGCCGACCGCCGCACCGACGGTCCGGGCCGCGTAGCCGATCGATAGCGCGGTCACGTCCAACGGAGCCCCGGTGTGGAACCCCGTATCGCGCACAGCCTCGTGGAAGTACTCGGCCATCGCCGCGGCCCGGGCGGGCCGATCGGCCGGGGAGATGGTGAAATGTCCCGTCGGTCCGGCCATGGTGTTCCACACGCGCTTGTGCAACCGGTCGTCGGCCAGGTTGGCGGTCGCCTTCGCGGGCGGCGGGATCAGGTGCCGGACGAACGGCGGGATGGCTCGCGGTGTCGCGGCGATCCGCGCGTAACCCACGAGCGGGTCCAGCGAATTCGCGTTGGAGATGCCCGGCGTGGCCGCCTCCAGCACCTCGCGCACGTCGGCGTACTTCCAGATCATCCGCAGCCCGGATCGATGCGCATAGCTCGGCTCGGGCCACTCGTGCAATCGCCGATACCGTTCGTCGCGCCCGGCGTACGGCAACTCGTTGCACGTCACCTCATCGAACGGAAAACCGGTTACCGCAACGCCCGAGCTACGCATCGGCCGATCGTATCGGCGCGCAGTGCACGACGACCGGGCCGCGAATCCCCGGGGCTGGGGAGCGGCTGCGCCGGTGGCCGAGTGCCGCTGTGCTTGCCCCGCGACTCTGGCTACGCTGCGAAAATGACCTTGCTCCTGCTCGCATTGGCCATCGCTTCCGAGGTGACCGCGACCGTTTCGCTGAAACTATCCGACGGATTCGCCAAGCTCGTCCCCTCGATCGTGGTGGTCGTCGGCTATTGCGCCGCGTTCTTCTTCCTGGCCCAGGCGTTGAAGCGGGGCATGCCGATCGGCGTGGCCTACGGCATCTGGTCGGCGGTCGGTGTCGCCGCGATCGCCCTGATCGGCGTGCTGTTCCTGGAGGAGCGGCTCACCCTCGTGCAACTCGGCGGCATCGCACTGGTGATACTCGGCGTACTGGCCTTGGAACTCGGGGGAGCGCACTGACTTCCCGTTGCCGCACCGGTGGCACATGGCTGTGGCAATTCGCGAGTAGGCCCCTCGGTGGTGTACCAGTCGACGGAGGTGGGCGAGCCAGGCCGTGGAGTTGGACGTGGCCGTGGTGGGCCGGCGGTGTCCGGTCAATCCGCGGCGCGGACCGCGTATCCGGCGTTCGCGAGGGCGGTGAGTACGTCGTCGCGATGGTCGGAACCGCGTGTTTCCAGCGTGAGCGCTACCTCGACCTCGTCCACCGCCAGCCAGGTCCCGGTGCGCGAATGCGCCACGTCGACGACGCTGGCGCTCGTCTTGCCGATCACCGCGAGCAGTGCCCCCAGCGCACCCGGGCGATCGGAAATCGTCACGCGCACCGCGAGGTAGCGGCCTGCCGCGCTCAGCCCGTGCCCGATCACCCTGGTCAGCAGCAACGGGTCGATGTTGCCGCCGGACAGGATCGCGCAGACCGGCCCACGCAGGCCGAGTTCCTGCGGCGTGCGACTCATCAGGGCGGCGACCGCCGCGGCGCCCGCGGGCTCGACGATCAGCTTCGCGCGTTCCAGACACAGCAGCAACGCCTGCGACAGGGCTTCCTCGTCTACCGTCACAATGTCCGAAACATGCTGCGCCACGTGGGAGAACGGCACCACGCCCGGCCGGCCGACGGCGATGCCGTCGGCCATCGTCGCCATCCGCTTCACCCGGACCGGACGTCCCGCCGTCAGCGAGTCCGGCCAGGCGGCCGCTTCCGCCGCCTGCACCCCGATGACGCGTACGTCCGGCGCCAGATGTCGCAGCGCGACCGCGACGCCGGCCAAGAGCCCACCGCCGCCGGTGGGTACGAGGACCGTCCCCACCCCCGGCAACTGCTCCGCGATCTCCGTGCCGACGGTGGCCTGACCGGCCACGATATCGGGATGGTCGAACGGGTGGATGAGCGTCGCGCCGGACCGGTCGGTGAACTCCAGCGCGGCGTCCAGTGACTCGTCGATGGTCTCGCCGACTTGGCGGACCTGCGCCCCGTACGCCTTGGTGGCCATCAGTTTCGGTAGCGACGCCCCGATCGGCATGAACACCGTCGACATGAGGCCGAGCGCCGCCGCCGACCACGCGACCCCTTGCGCGTGGTTACCCGCGCTCGCGGCCACGACGCCGCGTTCCCGCGCCTCCTGGGGCAGATTCGCGATCCGGTTGTAGGCGCCGCGCGGCTTGAACGAACCGGTGCGCTGCAAGTTCTCACACTTCAGCCATACCTCCGCACCCGTACGTTCGGACAGCACCCGCGAGGGCAGCAGCGGTGTGCGCCGGATCACCGGGGCGAGCAGCCGCGCGGCCGACTCGATCCGGGACATATCGACCGACTCCATACCGTCATGCTGCCATCCGGCAGGCGGGACCGGAGGCAACCGCTCACGCGCTCGTAGGTCCCGGCCAGGATGTGCGGGAGCGTCACCGCCGATTTCTGTGCGCGCGGCTACTTGCTGAAGTCCGTACCGGTGGTGGACAAGCGGGACGCGTGCGCGATCGTCACGGGCGCGGGCCGGGAAGCGGTCGAGGCGTACGAACACGATCGGCCCGAATTGCCCGACATGGTGGATCCGTGGGTGCAGATGTCCGCTGAGGTCGGTGTGGCAGTGGGGGACGGTGTGGTCGGGACGCCGAGCGACCGTCGCTGCGACCGTCTGCGCGAGCCGGAGCGAGAGTCCCCACCGCACCACCGCACACCGGCCCGCTGCGAGCAGGCGGCGCTCGAACGGGTCAGGCAGCCACAGCGGTGGCGAGCTTGCGCAACTCGGTGTCCGGGTCGGCCACGTCGACCACGAGCCGTGTGACATCAGCGCCCGCCAAGTCGATACGGATGGCGTGCCCGTCGAAGCGCGTGTCCCAGAATTCCTTGCGGCCCTTGCCGCGGAATGTCCCGGCCGCGATCACGCCGGGGAAGAAGGTGCCGGGCGTGCGCACCCACGGCGGGCGGCGGTCGACTCCGGCCACGCCGAGCGCGGTGATGTCGGACAGGTCGAAGGTCAGCTGGTCGCGCAGCGCCAGCAGTTGATGGGTACCGAGTACGTGCACTGTCACCCTCGTTCCGGTGACTTCGAATTCCACCATCACGCACCTCACTTCACCGAGAACTCCGACAACGTCAACGATGCCGAACGGTCCTGGCCGCAGCCTGTGCCGTTCCTTTGAGTTCTCTCAGTTTCCGTCCATGGTGTTACAGAAATATGCGCATCTATGGATGTGGCCAGGTCCGTGAGCCAGGGCGACAGGGGGCGACTCGACCTGCAACACAGCCGGGAAGGGAGGCCCTTCCGAACTCCGAAGCTGGGCCGAGGCAGCCGCGCGGCCGCAGGCCATGACGCGCTCGACTGCCTCGGACCAGAATAGTGCTGAACGCCGACGATCAGGGGGCTGAGATTCTTCTGCCCTGCGCGTGCTCCGCGACGTCGAGGACACCGGCCAGCCACGGCGTGTAGGCATCCGGATTGTCGGCCAGCGCGTCCCGTAGGGCGTCCGGGTGGATCCAAGCGAAATCGGCGACCTCGGCCGGGTCCGGGCGAGGCGCGCCGATGTCCAGCCGCCCGATCAGGACGTGGTCCCATTCGGACTCGACGCGCCCGGTGCGGAGGTCTGCCGCGTGGTAGCGGTAGATCCCCGCCTCGGTGAGCGCGATGGTCAGGCCCATTTCCTCCGTCAGCCGCAGGCCCGCCGCGGTAGCGACCGGTTCACCCGGTGCCGGATGGCCGCAGCAGGTGTTGGCCCACAGCGACGGGAACCTGGTCTTCACCGCCGCGCGCTGCTGCAGCAGCACGCGGCCCGCCGAGTCGAACAGCAACACGGAGAACGCGCGGTGCAGCCGTCCCGGGGCTAGGTGGGCCTCCGCGACCGAGCACGCGCCGACCGCGCGGCCCGCGTCGTCGACGAGTTCGACGGGCAGGGCCTCGCGGTCGGTGTGCGGCTGGGCGAGGGCGTCGGTCACCTTCCCACCTTATCGGCGGCTATGAGCAGGTACTGGAAGCTGCCCTCCCGATAGGCGGTCAGGAACGGCTTCTCGACACCCGTGGCGAGCTCGGATTTCGTGCGCAGCTCCCAGTACGGGATGGTCGCCGCGGTGAGGTCGGTCACGGTGATGGGCACCAGGTTGTTCTCGGCCATGGCGCGGAAGTACTCGCTGCGCGGATGGATCATGCAGCCGTAGTGCGCGTCGATCCAGCTCACCGAGGACGATCGGCCACCGGTCACGTCGTTGGAGCAGCCGGTGATGCACACGTAGCGCCCACCCGGCTCCAGCAGCCGGGAGAACTCGCGGAACAGATCGAACAGGTCCACATACATGGTGGTCTCGTTGGTCCAGATGCCGCGCTTGGAACCGGACTCGAAGCCGGTGTCCAGCATGTTGCGGAAGTGGAACCTCACCTTGTCCGCGACGCCGCGATGCACGGCCTGGTCGTTGGCGAAGCCCACCTGATATTCGGAGATGGTCACGCCGTCGACCTGACAGCCGAAGCGCTGATTGGCCATGAAGCTGGTGCCGCCGCGGCCGGAGCCGCCGTCCATCAGCCGGTCGCCGGGCCGGATGTCGCCGAGATGGTCGAGCAGGAAATCGGCCTGTGCGGTCTCCAGTCGATGCAGTTCGGTGACGAGACGTTCCTCGCGGGTGTCCTCCGGACCGGTCAGCACCGACAGGTCCGGGTCGCCGATGCCGTAGTGATGGTGGTAGAGCCCGTCGACCTCACCGAGTTTGGTGTTGACCCGGTCGTCGTTCGGGTTGTTGTTCCAGTACGCGGCGACAGACTTCTGGTAGCTGGTACGCAGAACGGTCCCGGTCTCCGGGTTGAGCATGGTCATGCGCGATCATCCTCTCTCGGTGCGGTACTGCTTCATTGCTTTCACTGCGGGTCGCGATAGCGTTTGCTGTCGGCGTGCCAGGCGCGGTTTCCTCCCATCCACGCCCACAGGCCGGTGAGGAAGCGGCGTAGTTCCGGCGACCCCGCCGCGGCCAACGGCGCCGCCTCCCGTTCGAACCGGTGCACCAGCTCGTCGTGCACCTCGGCGGTGCGCAGCACGGCTTCGCGGCGCGAGCAGCGCTCCTCGGCGGCGAGGACGGTCGGCAGATTGAACTCCCTGCCGTTGGACAGGTCCTCGCGAGCCATCGAGTACAGGTCGTTGACCATCTGGCTGGCCAGCGCCGCCGTCGTGACCACGCGGCGCACCGCGGGGGCGGTGTACTCCGCGGCCTGCAGCTCGTAGCCGCCCACCACGTCGGTCGGTGCCATGCACGGCAGGAAACTGTGCGGTTGCCGGTTGGTGAGGTACTCCCAGACCGGCGGCATCCGCCCGGCCGCGCGCCACCCAGCTTCCGCACCGAGGGCGATGAACCAGCCCGCGATCTCGGTGCGTAGCCGGGCCAGTTGCGCCGGGCGCGCGTAGCGAGCCATGTGGTCGAAGGACGTGCGAAACGCGCGCAGGATCGGGTCGGCCTCGAGGGCCGCCTCGAGTTCGGCGACGTAGCGCGCGGGAAGGTGGACCGGATCCATGGCCGCGGCTGCCAATTCGAGCCGGGGACCCAACTCCGCCTCGGCGCTGGAGGGGGTGCCGTCCGGTGCCCGGTCGTCGGCATCCTCCTCGCAGTAGTAGTCGTCCACCGACCATTCCGAGACCGCGCACTTCGCCGCCGCCAGCAGGCGATCGGCGTCGTCGCAGTCCGGGTGGGCGAGCATGATCAGCCGTCCGAAATCGGCGTCGCGCAGTTCGTCCAGCCGGCCCTCGTACAGCCCGATCTCTTCGGCCCAATCCACGATCCCGGTGTTGACCGCCTCTGCGAGCGCCGGATCGTCCCGCAGCGGCGGCGGGCAGTACAGCGGCGGAATCGGATCCGGGCGGTCCCGGTCCACCGTCGCGGTGCCCGGGCCGCTCGGCCCCCGCGGAACAAGTGCGGGACCGCGAGCGGAGTCCGACCCGGTTCGCGGGGCGGGCGCCGCATGCGTGGCCGTGCGTGGCGTTGCGGCGATGCCATGTCGTCCGAGGAACGCCGACGCGGTGCCGAGCCCGGTGGGGCCGGTCGGCAACGGTGTCCGTCCCGCTAGCGGAATCGGTCCCGGTGCTACTCCCACTCCGTCGGTGGCGGCGGCCGGAGTGACGGCGGGCATCGTGGCACGGTCCGGGCTGCCCGGAAGCAGCAGCGCGGCAGCGCCCAGGCCGGACGGGCCGAGCAGCCCGCGAGGCGTCACACCGGACGGTCCATCCGAAGCCGAAATACCCTGCGGTTCAGTCACTTTCGGTGAAAAGAGCTCGGACGGAGCGGTCGTCCGGGTGTTGGTGAGTAGCGCGACGACGGTGGCGGCCACCTCATCGGTGGCATGCGCCGCCGCGGCGCGGGAGAGCACCGACATGCCCATCACCCCGGTCAGTCGGCCTGCCGGGCGACCAGGACGTTGCCGAGCACGCCGAGGGCATCCGGTACCAGGACGGCGGCCGAGTAATAGCAGCTGACCAGGTAGGAAATGATCGACTGGTCATCGATGCCCTTGAAGCGCACGTTGAGGCTCGGTTCGTATTCGTCCGGGATCCCGGTCTGGTGCAGGCCGATGACGCCCTGGTCCTTCTCGCCGGTGCGCATGGCCAGGATCGAGGTGGTCTGGGCATCGCTGATCGGGATCTTGCCGCAGGGGAAGATCGGCACGCCCCGCCATGCGGGAACGCGGTGCCCGTCCACCTCGACCGGGTCCGGGTAGAGCCCCCGCTTGGTGCATTCGCGTCCGAACGCGGCGATCGCCTTCGGATGGGCCAGGAACAATTTCGTGCTGCGCCGCATGCTGAGCAGTTCGTCCATGTCGTCCGGGGTGGGCGCGCCGGACTCGGCGTAGATGCGCTGTTTCAGGTCGCAGTTGTGCAGCAGGCCGAAGTCGGGGTTGTTGACCAGGTCGTATTCGCGCCGTTCGTAGAGCGCTTCGATGGTCAGGCGCAGCTGCTGCTCGACCTGATTCATCGGGTCGTTGAACAGGTCGGCGACGCGGGTGTGCACCCGCAGCACGCTCTGCGCGAGGCTGAGTTCGTACTGGCGCGGGGAGGCGTCGTAGTCGACGAACGTGCCCTCCAGCAGCGGCTCGCCGGAGTGACCCGAGGCGACCTCGATGTCCGCCTCGCCTTTGTGGTTCTGCGGACGCGTGGGCACGGAGGCGACGCGGGAGAGTTGCTCGCGCAGTGCCGGAGCGCTGTCGATGAACTCGGTCAGCGATCGCCGCGGGAGGACCAGCATGGTCGTCGGCGTGACCGTCTTGATCGTGACCGGCCAGATCGCCGATGGCTCGGTGAGTATCGTGTCGCCGAAGAAGTCGCCGCCACCCAGGATTCCGAGCTTCGTCTGCTCGCCGTACTCACCCGACCCGATCTTGCTCAATTTGCCGTGCACGATCAGCAGAACCTGATCCATCGGATTTCCGAATTCCGCTACTACAGTGCCCGGTTCGAGATCGCGCTGTTCGAAACGGTCTGCGAGGCCGCGCAACACGTCCTCGTCGTCGAAGCCGCGCAGTGCCGGAAGCTCTTGCAATTCGAGGGGAATGACCCGAGCGGTGGACCCGTCGATGACGAATTCCACCTCGCCGTTGCCCACCGTGTGGGTCAGACGGCGGTTCACACGATAAACCCCGCCGTTGACCTGCGTCCATGGCAGCGCGCGCGTGAGCCACCGCGAGCTGATGCCCTGCATCTGCGGTTCGGATTTGGTGGTGTGCGCGAGCAGGCCCGCCGTGCTGGTACTCAGGCTCTTGCGCACGTTGTTTTCCGTATGGACTGGCATTTCTATGGTCATGCGTGGTCCTCACCTCGAGACGGCCGCCGAGACATGGTGACGGGTTTTGGGGCAGGGGAAATCGAGAAGTCGTCGATAGTTCAGAGTCGCTGGGTGTTCACATCAAACAGCAGCGGGCATGCCCGCGGAGAGCTCATCGAACGAAATTGCCTACGCGCCACGGCGTTCCAGACGTGTTCGATGGTAGACGCCGAAAGGGGCTGTGCACAGGAAAATTTCGAAGATCGTCCCGGTGGCCCACGGATGGTCACGACACGCGCCCGATTCCGGTAACGGCGGGTGGCGTTGCGGAGCGATGCCGCAATTGCCTTCTAGTAGCGATGAATTAGCTGTCTGCGGCGGTCTGCTGGCCTCCCCGCCCGGCGCTCGTCCCGCGCTCATGCCGATGGGTCCGAGAGCCGGGGCGATCCATCGGAGCCGCGCCGGGTGGTCGCCGAGGACGTCGCGTCCGGCCGCCGGAAAGCGATGAGACGTTCGACCGAAGCCGGACGTGTCGTGTCGCTCCTCGGTCGAGCCGGGTAGGCGATCACGTCCCGAACGGACACCGGCCTCTACTCGCTGTGCGGGAGTCGGCCGAGGCGGCGCGCCCGGTCGCGCCGGGCGGTGCGGTTCGAGCGTCCGCGGGGGTGTGCTCGGGGTCGAGAGGGGAATGCCGAGGGGGAGCCGACCGTGGCAACCTGGCATGCGACGTGTCACAGCGGACACATAATGGACAGGTGGTATGGGAAGCTCGTCTGAACACCTCGCGGTGTGTGATGCGGGTCACGTTCTAGGGTAGGCCAGGAGCGATGGTGAAGTTGAACGCGAATGTTGTGGTGGGCTCGGTGCAGCGGTTGATGGCGACCGCGCAGAACGGCCTGGAGGTCATCCGCTTCGGCGGGCTGACCCATGACGTCGCGTCCTCGCCGTTCGAGGTCGTGGAACGCAGACGCATGTACCGGCTGCGCCATTACTTCCCCGACGACACGACCCCGGGGCGGCCGGTGGCGCTGCTGGTGCCGCCGCTGATGGTCAACGCCGACATCTGGGATGTGAACGCCGAGGACGGCGCGGTCGGGATCCTGCACCGCGGTGGAGTCGACTGCTGGGTGGTGGACTTCGGCTCGCCCGCGAGCGAGGAGGGCGGCTGGCAGCGCGACCTCGCCGATCACGTGCTGGCCGTCAACAGCGCCATCGACACCGTCAACGAGGCCACCGGCTCCGGCGTGCACCTGATGGGTTACTCGCAGGGCGGCATGTTCGCCTACCAGACCGCCGCCTACCGGTACGGCAAGGGCGTGGACAGCATCGTGACCTTCGGCAGCCCGGTCGACATCGTCGCCGGCATGCCGTTCGGGCTGCCCTACGGCATGGTCTCCGACCTCGCCGACTTCCTGGCCGATCATGTGGTCACCCGGCTGCCGATCACCGATTCCATGGTGCGGATCGGCTTCCAGCTGCTCGACCCGGTGAAGACGGCCAAGTCGAGAATCGATTTCCTCCGGCAATTGCACGACCGTGAAGCGCTGCTGCCCAAGGAGCGCCAGCGCCGCTTCCTCAACAGCGACGGCTGGGTCGGTTACGCGGGCCCGGCCGCGGCGGATCTGCTCAAGCAGTTCGTCGCGCACAACCGGCTGATGCTCGGCGGTTTCGTCATCCGCGATCATCCGATCTCGCTGGCCGAGCTGAAATGCCCGATCCTGGCGTTCGTCGGCGAAGTCGACGACATCGGACAGCCCGCCGCGGTGCGCGGCATCGTGCGGGCCGCGCCGAACGCGGAGGTCTACGAGGCGACGCTGGTCGCGGGACACTTCGGCCTGGTGGCCGGGAGCACGGCCACCAATCACACCTGGCCGCTGGTGCGGCAGTGGGTCGGATGGATGAACGGCGACAAGCCGCTGCCCCCCGAGATCGTGCCGATGGCCGAGCACGTGGCGAGCAATCGCCCCCGGTCGGCGGCGACCCGGGTGGTGCACACCGCCGCGTCGCTGGCGGAGGCTGGCACCGGCGTGGGCAAGGCCCTCGAGGGCATCGCGAACAACACGGTGCGCGGTTCCATCGAACTGGCGGGCGAAGCGGCGCGGGCACTGCCCCGGCTGACCCGCCTCGGCATGATCCAGCCGCACACCCGGGTATCGCTCGGCCGGTTGCTCACCGAGCAGGCGCGGCGCGCGCCGCGGCGGGACCTGTTCCTGTTCGACGACCGTGTGCACACCAACGAGGCGGTCAACCAACGCATCGACAACGTGGTCCGCGGCCTCATCTCGGTCGGCGTGCGCCCCGCCATGCGGGTCGGCGTGGTGATGGAGACCCGGCCCAGCGCGCTGGCCTCCGTCGCGGCGCTGTCGCGTCTCGGCGCGGTGGCGGTCCTGCTGGCCCCGAACGGCGAACTGAGCCGCGCGATCGAGCTGACCGGCGTGGAGACCCTGATCGCCGACCCGGAGAATCTGCGGCGGGCCGCCGAGACCGGCGCCAGGGTGCTGGTGCTCGGCGGTGGCGACACCAGGGAGCTGGCGCTGCCCACGAGTGACCGCTTGATCGACCTCGAGCAGATCGATCCGGCGCGGGTGCGGGTGCCCGCGTGGTACCGGCCCGATCCCGGCCTGGCGCGGGAGCTGGCGTTCGTGCTCGTCACCGGCACCGGCGAGCGGCTGGAGACGAAGTACATCAGCAACCACCGCTGGGCGCTGTCGGCGTTCGGCACCGCGACCACGGCCGACCTCGATCGCAAGGACACGGTGTACTGCCTCGCGCCGCTGCATCATTCGTCCGGGCTGCTGGTCAGCCTCGGCGGGGCGGTCGCGGGCGGAAGCCGGATCGCGCTGGCCCGGTCGCTGGACCCGCAGCGCTTCGCCGAGGAGGTGCACCGCTACGGCGTCACCGTGGTCACCTACACCTGGACCATGCTGCGCGACATCCTCGATGCCGAGGTGTTCCCGGTCGGCCATCGCCATCCGATCCGGTTGTTCATCGGCTCCGGCATGCCCGCCGGGCTGTGGCGGCGCACCGTCGAGCAGTTCGACCCGGCCCGCGTGCTGGAGTTCTACGCCTCGATCGAGGGCGACGTGGTGCTGGCCAACGTGGCCGGAGTGAAGCGCGGGTGCAAGGGCAGGCCGGTTCCCGGCACCGCGAAGGTGGAGCTGGTCGCCTACGACCCGCTCACCGAACGCATCCTGGTGGACGGATCCGGCTTCGCCAGGCGTTGCGCGGACAACGAGGTGGGCCTGCTGATCGGCAAGGCGTCCGACGGCGTCGACATCTCCGCGGGTGGCCTGCGCGGGGTCTTCACGGCGGGCGACTCCTGGATGCCGACGGAGAATCTGTTCCGCCGCGACGGCGACGGCGACTACTGGCTGGTCGACCGCACGGACACGGTGATCCACACCCGGCGCGGACCGGTCTTCGGTCAGCCGATCGTCGACGTGCTCAACGACATCACCCCCGTCGACATGGAAGTCGCCTACGGGCTCAATGTCGGCGACCACTGCCTCGCGGTGGCCGCGGTGAGCGTGCGCGAAGGCTTGCGCCTGGAACCGAAGGACGTCACCGAGGCGTTGCGGGTGTTGGAACCGGACCAGCGGCCCGATCTGGTCTACGTGGTGGACGACATCCCGCGCAGCCCGTCGTTCCGTCCCTCCGCCCGTGCGGTGCAGGCGTCCGAGCGGCCGGAGCCGGGACCGGACACCTGGTGGTACAACCGCGCCTCGGACGCCTACGAGATCCTCACCGAGGACCGAGCGAGCATCCTGTTCGGCGGCTGATGCGATTCCTGTTGCCGAAACACCGGATTCGCCGACCGATGGCATAGTTTGTGCCTGTGAGAACGAGCCTCATCTACCGCAACGGGACCGTCTACGAGGTCCTGATGCGCGGGTTGTACGGCAGGCACTACGCGGCTCGGTATCGCGCTATCGCGGAACTCGTCCCGGAGGGTGCGAGCGTGGTCGATCTGTGCTGCGGACCCGCGACGCTCTACACCCGCTACCTGCGCCACAAGTCGGTCGACTACACCGGCCTCGATCTGAACGAACGCTTCGTCGCACGCGTGAACGAAGCGGGCGGGCGCGGGCGGGTGTGGAACCTGCGTTCCGGTGACGCGCTGCCCGCGGCCGATTATGTCGTCATGCAGGCCAGCCTCTATCACTTCCTGCCCGAGCCGGGCCCCCTGCTCGATCGGATGCTCGCGGCGGCCACCGAGCGGGTGATCGTCGCCGAGCCGGTGCGCAACCTGGCCAGCAGCGCCAATCCGTTCCTCGCCACGATCGGCAAGCGGTTCACCGACGCGGGCGACGGCGAGCAGGCGCATCGCTTCACCGAGCGGACGCTGGACGAGTTCTTCACGCCGTACCGGCCGCGGGTCGCCCGGCAGTCACTGATCGCGGGCGGCAGGGAGAAGCTCTACGTCCTCACCGCGTGAGGCCGGGGTGTAGCGCGCCGGGCCGGCGCGCTCACACGGTGAACGCGGTGACCGCATCCACGACGCGGGCTACCTGCGCGTCGGTCAGATCCGGCCACAGCGGCAGGCGCACGACCGTTCCGGAGAACTCGGCGCTGCGCGCACACGCGCGCGGCGTGCGGCCGAGCTTGAAGCCGGCCGGGCTGGAGTCGAGCGGGATGTAGTGGAACGGCGCGGAGATGCCGTGTGCGGCGAGATGCGCGATGAGGTCGTCGCGGCGGCGCTCGGTCGGGGTCCGCAAGTAGTACAGGTGGGCGGTGTGCTCCCGATCGCCGGGCACGGACATCAGGCGCACGTCGTTGCGCAGGGCCCAATCCGGCAGGGCGGCGGCGTAGGCGTCCCATACCCGGTGCCGTCCGGCCTGAATGGTGTCGAACTCGTCCAATTGCGCGTCGAGCACGGCCGCGTTCAGCTCGCTCGGCAAGTAGCTGGAGCCGATGTCCTGCCAGGAGTACTTGTCCACGGCTCCGCGCAGGAACCTGGCCCGGTCGGTGCCCTTCTCCCGGATGATCTCGGCGCGCGCCATCAGGATCTCGTCGGTGAGCAGCAGCGCGCCGCCCTCGCCGCAGTGCACGTTCTTGGTGTCGTGGAAACTGAGCGTGCCCATCGTGCCAATGGTGCCCAGTTTCCTGCCGCGCCAGGTGCCGCCTAGCCCGTGCGCGTTGTCCTCCACGACGGCGAAGCCGTGCGCGCCTGCCAGGTCGAGCAGGCCGGCCATATCGGCGGCGACGCCACCGTAGTGGATCACCACCACGGCCTTCGTCCGCTCGGTGATCAGCGCGGCCACCGACTGCGGGTCCAGGTTCCCGGTGGCCGGATCGATGTCGCCGAAAACGCAGGTCGCGCCGCGCAGCGCCATCGAGGTGGCGGTGGAGGTGAACGCGAAGCTGGGCACGATCACTTCGTCGTCGGGGCCCAGCTCCAGCAGCAGGCCCGCCATTTCCAGCGCGGACGTGCAGGAGGTGGTGAGCAGGGCGTGCGGCGCGCCCGTGATCGCCTTCAGCTTCGCGGTGGCCGACGCGGTGAACTGTCCGTCGCCGTGGCTGTGATCGGAGGCGAGCACGGCCTCCAGGTTCGCTAGTTCCCGGCGCGCCCGGTACGGGCGGCTGAAGATGACGCGGTCAGTGCTCAACCCGGTCGGTCCCCCTGCTGGCTGCGGTCGCGGTCGGTTCCGAAGCGTCGGCCGGACGCGGTGTCGGCGTCTCGACGGTGAGATAGAGCGGTTTGCCCACCAGGATGTGCAACGCGACGCCCAGGTACTCGGCGATGAGCCCGAGGGAGAACAGCACGGCGCCGGAGCACAGCAGCAGCACTACGATGGTGGATGCCCAGCCTTCGGGCGCCCAGCCGTCGGTGGTCAGCGCTTCGAACACGACGATCGCGGCCATCACGCCACCGGCCAGCGCCAGGGTGACGCCGAGCATGCTGACCAGCCGCAGTCCGCGGGTCCCGCTGCACAGCACCATCTTCCAGAACAAGGAGAACAGGCGGCGGTAGTTGTAGCCGGACTCTTCCCTGCCCTCGGCGCGCAACGTCACCGGCGCCTGCGCGACGGCGCCGACCACCCAGGTCAGCGCGACGTCCAGGTAGACGCCGTTGGAGGCGACCTCGGCCAGCTGCCTGCCGATGTCCCCGCGGATCAGCCGGTAGCTTTCGAACCGGGTGGAATCCGGGAAGGCGAACAGCGTCGCGAGCACCAGCTTGGCTCCGCGCGAGGTCAGATTGCGCAGGAATCCGTGCGGCCTGGTGTTGGTCGGCTTGGAGTAGACCAGATCGGCTCGCTGCGCCAGGGCCGTGTCCAGGAACGTGCTGATGAAGCCGGGATCGTGCTGGCCGTCCTCGTCCATGGTGACGATCCAGTCACCGGCCGCGACGGACATTCCGGCGATCGTCGCGGCGTCCTGACCGAAATTGCGGCTGAGCCAGACGGCGCGCACCGTGGGATAGGTCCGTTGCAGTTCCTGCAGGACCACATCGGAGCGGTCGGGACCGTGGTCGTGCACCAGAATGATCTCGGTGACGGCGAACGTGGTGCCGCCGGGTGTCTCGGCGGGGCGGGTGAGATCGTGCAGCTCGGCGACCAGACCGGCGATCGTGTTCTCGCCCCGATACACCGGCACGACCACCGACACCCGGTGCGGCCGGTCCACGCCGGGCCGTGCCGGGGCGCCGTTCGTCGCGGAGGCGCCGGAACGGAGTGCGCGGGCGGAGGGAATCGGCATCAGCTGGATCGACTTTCGATGACGGTGCGTGCCGGTACTCGTCGCAGAACTGCGGAGCCCGAACCGGTGTGGACTTTAGCACGGTGGGATATCCGGCTACCGGAGCAGCTGATCATGCCCTCATCTTGGTGGCGTCCACGACCCATGCCAAGCGGAGAGCCGCCCTGTAGGGTTTGGAACTCGTGACGGACAGTGCAGTGCCCGGCTCGCGGCCGGATGTCTATTCGCGGCGAGAGGTCTACCGGTGGGGGGTCATCACCGCGCTCGGAGTGGTCGCGGGTTACCTCGCTGTCCTGCTCGCCAACGCCCGCCATTTCTTCACCGACGACACCGAATCCCAGTACACCTCGCTGTGGGTGGGCCTCGGTCGCGCGCTGCGTGCCGGTGAGTTCCCGGTCATGGTGCCCGAGCAGTGGATGTCGGGCAACAACACCATGGACGACGCGGGCCTGTTCAACCCGCCGCAGCTGCTGATCGATCTGATCGCGCCCTCGGTGGACAACGTCGCGCTGTACGCCACCGTCGTGAAGCTGATCTTCTCGATCATCGCCGCACTCGGCGTCTACCGCATCTGCCTGGTCTACGGCGGGCGGCCAGCGTGGTCGGCGGTGGCGGGTATCGCGCTGCCGCTGTCGGGCTTCTTCCTGTTCTTCGACGAAGCCAGCTGGATGACCGCGCTCACCGGCACCGCGTGGATGGTGCACGCCTGGGCGGCCTCGGTGCGGTACACACGAGGACAGGGCGGCCCCATCCCGGTTTTCGTCTACCTGTATCTGACCATCTCGACGCAGTACATCTTCCCGGCGGTCGAAGCGGTGCTGATGCTGCTGGCGGTGGCCGTGGGGGAACTCGTCTACCAGCGCAAGTGGCAGCCCGTGCTCCGGCTGACCGTCGCGGCGGGCTGCGCCGGGCTCGCCGGCCTGCTGACCTTCCTGCCGAGCATGCTGTCGGCGAAGGTGACCTGGCGCGGCACCGCGCAGATCAACAACGACCAGTTCCTCACGGTCCCGTGGTCGGAGTCGCTGAACGCCAGCCTGCCCAGCTCGCTGCCCGCGTTCAGCTCGTGGTGGGGATACGTGCAGCCGCTGCCGGTCACCTACATCGCCTGGTTCCTGATCCCCGCGCTGGCGTTCGTCGACTGGCGCCGGGCCAAGGAGGCAGGGCGGGAACTGAGCGCCGTCGCGATCTTCGCGATCATGATGCTGATGTGGACCGCAGGCCCCGGTTCGATCGGACCGCTGCGCTGGCCGGCGCGCGTGCTCCCGATGCTGGCCATCGGCCTGCTCGTGCTGGTGTGCGTGCTGCTCGGCCGCTACGGGACGGTGCGCGATCCGAAGAACCGCGCCGTCGCGGCGGGTGTGCTGATCGGTCTGCTGTGGGTGCGCTCGTTCTCCGCCGACCCGCACGACGCGATCCGGCACGTGATCGCGGCGTTCGCGCTGGCCGCGCTGGTGGCCGGGGCGGTGTGGCTCGGGCGCACGAAGGGGACCGCGGCGGCGTGCGCGCTGACCATCGTCGCGATGTTCCCGATCGCCTATTTCCAGGTCGAAGCCGCGCAGCCCACGCCGATGTCGTGGAACCTGCCCGTGCAGCGCTCGGTGGCGAAGGAGGCGTTCCCTGATTTCGCGGGTAACACCATCCAGCTGGGTGATCGCGGACTGTTGCAGCCGCAGGACAAGAGCATCGAGGGCGCCTACGGGTCGCTCGTCTTCGGCAACTACGCCCGCGGACTCGAACTGGACTACGTCAACGGCTACACCCCCAGCGGCCACTTCTACTTCGGTGAGCTGCTGTGCATGCGCTGGGATGGCAGCGTCTGCCCGGACGCCTACCGGCGGATGTTCGCACCGGAGCCCACCACCGGGCGGCCGCTGGTCGACCTGATGAACCTGGACCGCGTGGTGCTGCAACGAGCGCTGTTCCCGGACGCGCCGAACCAGGCGGCGCCCGAGGGCTGGAAGTGGGTCGACTACCCCGGGCACGAACGTTTCATCGCGGTGCTGGAACGCGTGGGCGGCCCCATCTCGACGACCAACGGCCGCGTGACCGATGCGGCGAAGGTTCGCGCGACATCGATCTCCGAGACCGACACCACCAGCCGCGTGCGCGTGTCATCGGCCCAAGGCGGCCGGATCGTGTTCGCCCGGCTGGGCTGGCCGGGATATCGCGTCACGCTGAACGGGAAGTCGCTGCCGATCACCACGGTCGCCAAATCGTTCATCGCGGTCGACGTTCCCGCGGGCACCCAGGACGCCGAACTCGTGCTGACCTGGCGCCCGCCCGGGTGGAAGATCGGCATCGCCGCCGCGGTGGCGGGCGTGCTCGGCATCGGCGTCCTGCAATGGTTCCAGGTCCGGTCGCGCCGCCGCGACGAACCGGAGGAGCCCGGCGACGCCGAGGGCGCCGAGCCGGATCGTGAACTGGCGGACGTCGTTTCGTGAGGACGAACGCGCGGCCGGTCGCCGCGGATTCCGACGCGGCGGGCGACGGGCCCGCGGTGGGGCTTCTGCTGCGGCTGGTCCGGCGCCAAGAGGTCGCGTTCGCGATGGTCGGCGCGTGCAACACCCTGCTCGGCATCGGGCTGACCGTCGCGTGGCTGGCGGTGCTGGGTGACGCGTGGCCGCCCGCCGTCGCGGTGGTGCTGGCCTACGCCGTGGGCATCGTCGTCGCCTTCGTCCTGCACCGGACCCTCGTATTCCGGGTCCGCGGCAGGCTGTTGCGCGACTTCGCGGGCTTCGTCGTGGTGAATTCCGGTGGCTTGCTGATGAATACGGTGCTGCTGTCGCTGGCCGTGTCGGTGCTGCACCTGCCGCGGATTCCCTCGGCGGTCGTGGTGATGGGCCTGGTCGCGGTCGCCAGTTTCTTCGGCCATCGCTACATCTCGTTCCGCCGCGGGCCCGAGGCCGGGGCCGCGAGCGGGGCCGGATAGCGCGGTCGCGGATCGCATCCCGGCACTGGCTTGCCGGACGGGCGGACAGGTGCGGGTAGGGTCTGGGACTCGTGGCCGAACGTAGCACCATTTCTTCGCGAGAAGTCCGCACATGGGGCGTCATCACGGCGCTCGGGGTGATCGCGGGATACGGTGCGGTTCTAGTCGCCAACGTCCGGCACTTCTATACCGACGACACCGAATCGCAGTACGCGCCGCTGTGGGTGATGCTGGGGCGATACCTCCGCGAAGGACGGTTCCCGGCACTCGTGCCCGAGCACTGGATGGCGGGCAACTACACCATCGAAGAAGCCGGGCTGCTGAATCCGCCGCAGCTGCTGATCGACCTGATCGCGCCCTCGGTGGACAACCTCGCGCTGTACGCCACCGTGGTGAAACTGATCTTCGCGATCATCCTCGCGCTCGGCGTCTACCGGATCTGCCTGGCCTACGGAGCGAAGGCGCCGTGGGCGGCGGTGGCGGGCGTCGCCATACCGTTCAGCGGGTGGCTGCTGTTCTTCGACGAGGCCAGCTGGATGACCGCGTTCACCGGCACGGCATGGATGGCGCACGCGTGGGCCTCCGGGGTGCGCTACGCCCGCGGGCGCAGCGGGCCGATTCCCACCTTCGTCTTCTTGTATCTGGCCATTTCGGTGCAATACGTCTTCCCCGCGGTGGAGGCCGGTCTGATGGTGGGTGCCGTCGCGATCGGCGAACTCGTCCATCAGAAGGCGTGGCGCCCGTCGCTGCGCCTGCTCACGGTCGCGGCGTGTGCCGCGGTGGCCGGATCGGCGACCTACCTGCCGAGCATGCTGTCGGCGAAGGTGACCTGGCGCGGCACCGCGCAGATCAACAACGACCAGTTCCTCACGGTGCCGTGGTCGGAGTCGCTGAACGCCAGCCTGCCCAGCACATTGCCCGCGTTCAATTCCTGGTGGGGCTACGTGCAGCCGATGCCGGTGGTCTACATCGCGTGGTTCCTCGTTCCGGCGCTGGCCTTCGTCGATTGGCGCAGGGCGCTCGGCTCGGCGCGCGAATTCGTCGCGCCCGCCCTGTTCGCGGTGATGGCGCTGATGTGGACGGCCGGTCCCGGCGCCATCGGCCCGTTGCGCTGGCCCGTCCGTGTGCTGCCGATGGTCGCGCTCGGCCTGCTGGTGCTCGTATGCGTGCTGCTCGGCCGCTTCGCGACCGTTCAGGACTGGCGGCGGCGCGGAATCGCGGCCGCGGTGCTGATCGGTCTGCTGTGGGTGCGCTCCTTCTCGGCCGCACCCCACGAGGTGATCAGGCATGTCATCGCGGCGCTCGGTGTGGCGGCGCTCGGCGCCGTCGCGGTATGGCTCGGTCGCAGCCGTGGCGCGGCCGCCGCGTGCGCGCTGATCGTCGTTTCGGTGTTCCCGATCGCGTATCTGCAGGTGTGGGACGCGCAACCGACTCCGATGGGGTGGAATCTGCCGGAGAAGCGGTCGGAGATGAAGGCCGCGTTCCCGGATTTCCCCGGCACCACGCTGCAACTCGCGGACCGTATGCTCATCCCGCCGTCGGAACGGAACCTCTCCGGGGCGTACGGCTCGCTGGTCTTCGGCAACTACGCGAAGGATCTCGAGCTGACCTACGTCAGCGGATACACCCCCAACGGGCACTACTGGTTCGGCGAGACGTTGTGCATGCGCTGGGACACCAGTGTCTGCCCCGATGCCTACCGCCGCGCGTTCGCGACCGAGCCGACCACCGGCCGGACCATCGTCGACCTGATGAAGGTGGACCGGGTGGTGCTGCATCGCGCCTTGTACCCGGACGCGCGCGACCAGCCCGCGCCCCCCGGCTGGAAATGGGTCGACTATCCGGGGCACGAGAAGTACATCTCGGTCCTGGAGCGCACCGACGGTCTGATCTCTACCCGCGACGGCCGGGTGGCGGCCGCCAAGGGCGTGACGGCCACATCGATCGGGGAATCGGATACGACCAGCCGGGTGCGGGTGAGTTCCCCGGACGGCGGGCGGATCGTGTTCGCCCGGCTCGGGTGGCCCGGTTACCGGGCGACGCTCGACGGCCGGGAGATCCCCACCACGCTGGTAGGGAAAACCTTCGTGGCCGTCGATCTCCCGCCCGGCGCCTCCGGTGAGCTGGAGTTGTCCTGGCAGCCGCCGGGCTGGTGGATCGGCGTCGCCGCGGTACTGCTCGGGCTGCTCGGCCTCGGTCTGCTGGAGTGGGTGTACCTGCGTAGCAGGCGGCGGCTCGACCTGCCGAACGGCGAGAGCGGCGAGCCGTCCGCACCCGATGTCGCTGTGACACCGGAAACCGACTTGGCCGACGCCGCCCGATGAGCGCGGGCGCGGGGGACGGAGCGGGGGCGGCATCGGAGGTGCGACGCTTCGATGCCCCGGCCGCGACGAGCACACCACCGCCCGTCGAGGCGGATGCCCCGCTTCCGCGTGCCACGGAACTCCCCACCGACCCCGGCCCGCTGCTGCGTTTGGTGCGTCGCCAGGAGATCGCGTTCGCCGTCGTCGGTGTGGTGAACACGGGTCTGGGCATGGCGCTGACGGTGATGTGGCTGGCGGTGCTCGGCAACCGGGCGCCCGCCGCGCTCGCGCCCGCCCTGGCCTACAGCATCAGCGTGGTCGTCGCGTTCGTCCTGCACCGCACCCTGGTGTTCCGGGTGCGCGGGCGGCTGATGCGGGATTTCGCCGCGTTCGTCGCGGTGAACTCCGGCGGGCTGGTGCTGAATATGGTGCTGCTCCAGCTGGGGGTGTCGCTGCTGCACCTGCCCAGCATTCCGTCGGCGGTCGCCGTGATGACGCTGGTGGCGGGCGCCAGCTTCTTCGGGCATCGCCACATCTCGTTCCGCCGCGCGCCCACACTCGACGCGGACGGTTCCCGGTCCGGCACGGCAGGCAGGTAGGTTCCTCGTATGCCTGAGCACACCACTTTGGACGCCACACTGCTGAGCCTGCTGGCCTGCCCGCAGGACAAGGGCCCGCTGCGGCTGGTCCGCGCCGCCGACGGCAGCGCGCTGCTCTACAACCCGCGCCTGCGCCGGGCATACCCGATCGAGAACGGCATCCCGGTCCTGCTCGTCGACGAGGCAAGGGACGTCACCGACGCCGAGCACGACGCGTTCACCGCCCAGCCCGACGCCTGACCCGCCGACCTCCCTTCTCACGACTCGCCCGCCGCCGGGCAACGGATGCGTCACGGTCGTTTTGCGGCCATTGACCGTTTGGAGCCGGGTCCGCCATGATCATTTGCACTTCGCGACGGTCAACGCGCTCCAGCGAAGGGGCGCTGCGGCCGACCTGATGAGCGGCACAGGTGGCGTATGGGAGAGAGGTCGGGAACGTAATGAGCGCTTCGCGTTTACGTAACTGGACGGCTCGATGCGCGATCGCCTGCGGAGTCGCGGCGGCGGCATTCGCCATGGCGGTGCCCGCCCAGGCCGAACCACTCTGGCCGGGCGGCCCGGACATCCCCGGTATGCCCGCGCTGATTCCGCCCCCGCCGCCCGTCGCGCCGTGCTCCACGGCGGCCCGCGCGTGCATGCGGCTGTCCACCGACGAAGCCTGGCTGATGGACGAGGGCAAGGTGGTCTACGGGCCCACGCCGATCTCGCACGGGATGCCGGGGTACGAGACGCCGCCAGGAGTCTTCCATGTGTCGTTCAAGAAGGAATTCCACTGGAGCACCATGCACAACGCTCCGATGCCGTACGCGACCTTCTTCAACGGCGACATCGCCTTCCACGTCGGCCCGATCGAGAAGAAGTCGCACGGCTGCGTCCGGATGACCCACGAGGGAGCCAAGGCGTTCTACGAATACCTCTGGCCCGGTGACGTCGTCGAAGTCGTGGAGTGACGGCTCCGGCGTGCCCCGGTGATCGCCGCGGTCATCGGGACGCCGGTTCCCCGCCGATGTCTCCGGTGAGATAGCGCTGCAGCGTCGGGCCCACCGCGGTGACCAGGTCGGCCACGGGCATCGAGGCCAGCGGTTCGACCCCGACGATCTTGCGGCCCACCAGCACACCGATCATCTGCGACGCGACCAGGCCGATCCGGACCCGGCCGTCGTCCTCCGGGGTGGCGATGCGCAGGCGGACGCGCTCCAGCACCACCTCCAACAGGAATCTTCTGGCCAGTGAGGGGTCGTCGCTGCCGGCCAGGATGCTGCGCACCACGGCGACGACGCCGGTCCCCGCGGGGGAGTCCCACACCCCTACCACCGCGCGAATGATGGTCTCGCCCAAGCGATCCAGCGGCGCGGCATCGATGATGCGCAGTGTCGCCTCGGGATTCACCGGGAATTCCACCACCGCGGCGAAAAGTTGCTGCTTGGTGCCGAAGTAGTGATGCACGAGGGCCGGATCCACCCCCGCGTCGGTGGCGACCGCGCGCACCGAGGTCTTGTCGAAGCCCGCGTCGGCGAAACGCGCGCGGGCGGCCGCGAGGATGGCCTCGCGGGCGCCCGATTGCCCCGGTCGGCGGCCCGAGCGGGTAGGCCGCTCGGCGCCGCCGGAGCCGTTGCCTGCCGTCACGTGGTCCGCCGTCGTAGCGTGGCAGCGCCCAGGCACAGCGCGACGATCGCGAACCCGGCGACAATGGCAAGATCACGCCACATCTGGCCGGTGACCTCCGGATGCGTCGAAACCTGCTGCAGCGCGTCGACCGCGTAGCTCAACGGCATCACGTTGCTGATCACCTCCAGCCAATCGGGCAGCTGGCCGCGGGGGACGAGCAGGCCGCACAGGAAGATCTGCGGCGCGACCACGACCGGCATGAACTGTACGGCCTGGAATTCGGTGCGCGCGAACGCGCTTGCCAGCAGTCCCAGCGCCACCCCGCACACCGCGTCGACCACCGCGATCAGGACCACCCAGCTCGGACTGCCCGCCGCGTCGAGCCCGAGCAGCCCGAAGGAGACCAGGCAGGCGACGACGGCCTGCGCGGCCGCGGCCAGCGAGAACGCGGTGCCGTAACCGGCGAGCAGGTCGAGTTTCGACAGCGGCGTCGACAGCAGCCGCTCCAGCGTGCCCGAGGTGCGTTCGCGTTGCATGGCGATCGCGGTGATCAGGAACATCACGATGAACGGCAGGATGCCGAGCATGCTGATGCCGACCCGGTCGAACAGCGAGACGGGATTCAGCGGGTTGGTCGGAGTGTCCTTGTAGATGAAATACAGCAGCGCCATCAGCAGCGCGGGGACCACCAGGATCATGGCGACGGTGCGGTGGTCGTTGCGCAGCTGACGCAGGATGCGGCCGGTGGTAGCGGCGTAGGGGCGCAGCGTCGGCGTACGCCGGGGCGCGGCTTCCATGATGGCGGTCATGCGTTCTGTCCCATCGTGATCAGGGTGAGGAAGGCGGTCTCCAGGTTCTGCTCGCCGGTCTGCGCGCGCAGTTCGTCGGGGCTGAGCTCGGCGAGCAACTGCCCCTCGCGCATCAGCAACAGCCGGTCGCAGTGCTCGGCCTCGTCCATGACATGGCTGGACACCAGCAGCGTCGTGCCGTTCGAGGCCAGTTCGTGGAACTGCTTCCACAGTTCGACCCGCAGCACGGGATCGAGGCCGACGGTCGGTTCGTCCAGAACCAGCAGATCGGGCTGGGCGACCAGCGCGCACGCCAGTGACGCGCGTGTCTTCTGCCCGCCGGAGAGCTCGTCGCCGCGCTGGTGGGCGTGATCGGTCAGACCGACCGCCGTGATGGCGTCGTCGACGTCGGCGCGATCACGGCCGTAGAGCGCGGCGAAGTACGCGACGTTCTCGCGGACGCTGATGTCGTTGTAGATGCTCGGCGCCTGGGTGACGTAGCCGATCAGGTGGCGCAGCGCCGCGGAACCCGCCGGGCGTCCGAGCGCGCAGACATCGCCCGATTCGATGATCTGCGTGCCGACGATGCTGCGCATCAGCGTGGTCTTACCGCATCCCGACGGGCCGAGCAGCCCGGTGATCGAGCCGCGCGGGATGGTCAGCGAGACGTCGTGCAGTACTTCGCGGCCGCCGCGACGGACCCGCAGGTTCCGTACCTCGACGGCGGGGGATGGGATGGCTTGCGACACGGTCGCCTCAATTCATCGAGTGTTGAATTCACTATGCGATGAATTTAGCGCGCTCGCACTGAACAGGCAAGAGGGTCGGTCGAGGCGTCAGTGGCCGTGGTGCGTCGGCGGGGTCCCCGGTGCCTGGCCCGGGTTCACGACGACGAACTGGCCCATCATTCCGAGGTCTTCGTGCCAGAGCAGGTGGCAGTGGTACATGTAGGGCGCGTCCGGATCGGCCGGGCCGTCGAAGCGCATGGCCAATCGCACCGTGCTGCCCGGTGGCAGGAAGACGGTGTCCTTCGGGCCGGTCAGCGCCGCCGGTGGCGGGCCGTCGTCCACCGCGAGCACGCGGAATCGCACGTCGTGGATGTGGAAGTTGTGCGGCATGCCGTCGCCGTTGCGCACCACCCACGTCTCCGTGGTGCCGCGCGTCACCGCGAAATCGATCCGGTCCATGTCCATCGGGGTGCCGTTGATCCCGGCGAGGTTCAGGTCGAAATTCCGTTCCCGGACCGAATCGCCGCCGTCCGGGGTGCTGGGAGCGGCCAGGGCCGCGGGCAGCTCCGGTGACGGCCGCAGCGTCTCGGCCGCGCGCAGTTCCAGGATGTCGAAGGTGTCGTCACCCCCGGCGAAACGCTGTGTCCAGAAATCGAGTCCGGCGTCGAGTTCGCCGGAGCGCAATACGGTGCGCTCGCCAGGTCGCATCCGCACCACGATCTCGGCGCGTTCACCCGGCGACAGCCGCAGCCGATCCTGGGTGCTCGGCCGTTCGGTGAAGCCGCCGTCGGTGGCGACGAGCGCGAACGGTCGCCCGTCGGAGAATTCGAAGGTGTAGATCCGCGCGGTGGAGGCGTTGAGCAGGCGCAGCCGCACCAGTTCGTCGCCGACGTTCCGGTACGGCGCGAGCGTGCCGTTGACCATGGTCCGGTCGCCGAGGAAACCGACATCGCGGAACATTCCGTGCGAGGAGTCGAGTGCCGCGCCGTTGAACTTCACGTCCTGCACGATCACCGGGAGATCGTCCACGCCGTAGGTGGAGGGGAGCGCCAGGGAGGTGGACACGTCGTCGTCGAGCAGGAACATGCCCGCCAACCCGCGGCGCACGTGAGTTTCGGTCGCGCCGTGCGGATGCGGGTGGTACCACAGCGTCGCGGCGGGTTGATCGACGGTCCACCGCGGCGTCCAAGCGGCGCCGGGCGCCCCCATCTGGTGCGGGCCGCCATCCAGCGCGGCGGGCAGGTGCATGCCGTGCCAGTGCACGGTGGAGGCCTCCGGCAGGGTGTTGCGCACGGTCACCGCCACCTTCTCCCCGCGCCGCGCCCGCAGTGTCGGACCGAGGTAGTCGCCGTTGAACCCCCAGGTCGGCGTGGCCCGGCCGGGAAGGAGCTCCCGTTGCCCGGCGCGCATGTCGAGTTCGAACGTGCGCGTGCCGTCGGCGCCGACCCGCGACGGAGCCAGCGCGGGTACGGCCAGTTCGTTGCGGAATTCCGTCTTGTCAACGGTGGATACGTCCGCCCCGGCGTACACCCATGCGACACCACCGAGGACCAGGACCGGCAATGCCGCGAGGCAGCCGAGAACGAGGAACAACCGCCTGCGCGGCCGGGAATCCGAAGACATGGACCGACGGTAGAAATCCGCGGTGCCACAACACATCCGGAAGCGTCCCGATTTCCTCCCCGATCCCGCCCCTGATACCCGTGCCGCGGCCTCAGGGTGCGCGCGGGATTCGCTCGGCCGCCCGCGCCCGTCGAATGTGACTCGGAACACACCGTGGGGTGTCACGTTCCGGACCGTTCAGCTGTCCCATGGTCGTCACCATCCGCCAACACTGCCTCGGTGACCCGACCATTGGAGCACTGTCATGAACACCGCACATCGGATCGTCATCCTCGGCGGCGGCTACACCGGCATGCTGGCCGCCGTGCGGCTGGCCCGGCGCACCCGTGCGCTGGACGTCCGGATCACGCTGGTCAACCCCTCGGCGCGATTCACCGAGCGCCTGCGCATGCACCAGGTGGCCGCGGGCCAAGAGCTGGCCGACCACCGGATCCCCGCGCTGCTGGAAGGCACCGGCGTCGCCTTCGTCCAGGGCTGGGCCACGGCCATCGACCCGATGGCTCGAGAGGTCACCGTCGACGGCGCCACTCACCTTCCCTATGACGAGTTGATCTACGCGCTGGGCAGCACCGCCGACACGAGCATCGTGCCCGGCGCCGCCGACCATGCGTGGACCCTGGACAACCCCGCCACCGCACACCGATTCGGCCATCGCCTCGCCGAGGTGGCGGCGCGCGGCGGCACGGTCGCGGTCTGCGGTGGCGGCTTGACCGGCATCGAGGCGGCGGCCGAGATCGCCGAGAGCCATCCCGGCGCGCGCGTCACCCTGATCAGCAGCGGGGAGCCCGGCGCCATGATGGGCACGAAGGCCCGCGCCTACCTGAATCGGGCACTCGATCGGCTCGGAGTCACCCGGCAGACCGGCCGGGCCGTGGTGAAGGTGCTGCCCGACGCGGTCGAACTGGCCGGCGGCGAACTCGTGCACACCGACCTGACGCTGTGGACGGCCGGTGTCCGCGTCTCCCCACTGGCCGCGCAGGCCGGGATCGAGACCGACCCGCACGGGTTGATCGTGGTCGACCCGACCCTGAAGTCGGTGTCGCACCCGACGATCCACGCCATCGGCGACGCCGCCGCGGTCCGCCAGGCGTGGGGGCGGATCCACGGCACCTGCCAGAGCGGGATGCCGACCGCCGCCTACACCGCGGACGTCATCGCGCGGCAGCTGCGCGGCAAGCGGGTGCGGCCGTTCCGCTTCGGTTATTTCCACCAGCCGGTCAGCCTCGGGCGCAAGGACGCGGTCATCCAGTTCACCGAGGCCAACGACCGTCCGCGCCGCGGCTACCTGACCGGACGCGCCGCCGTCCGCTACAAGGAGGCCGTCAGCAGCAGCCCGGTGCCGGTCTTCACGCTGAGCAAGCGGATGACGGTGTCGGTCACCCTGTCCAAAGGTGGCCGGGCAACCAGGAGAATCTAGCCATGGCCGACCCGACATCCGAGCAGGACCCTTTTCTCGAGCACCGGCGTCTGTTGTTCACCACCGCGTACCGGATGCTCGGCACCGTCACCGACGCGGAGGACGTCCTCCAAGACGCCTGGCTGAAGTGGAACGAGACCGACCACTCCACGGTGCGTCACCCCAAGTCCTACCTGGTTCGGGCGGTCACCAACCTGTCGCTCAACCGGCTCACCTCGGCCAGGGCCACTCGCGAGAGTTATGTCGGGCCCTGGCTTCCCGAGCCGTTGCTCACCTCACCGAACGTCGCCGAGGAGACCGAATTGGCCGACACCGTATCGACGGCCATGCTGGTGGTCCTGGAAACACTCGGTCCCGTCGAACGCGCGGTCTTCTTGCTGCGCGAGGTCTTCGGCTACACGCACGCCGAGATCGCCGAGACCCTGGACCGGCCGGAGGCCGCGATCCGGCAGATCGCGCATCGCGCCAAGCGGCATGTGCAATCCCGCCGACCGCGTTTCGACACCGACAAGGCCGAGCGCGACCATGTCACCGCCCGGTTCATGGCCGCGTGTTCCGGCGGCGACCTCAACGCGCTGATGGACCTGCTCGCCCCGGATGTCACCTCGTGGTCGGACGGCGGCGGCGTGGTCACCGCGGCGCGCCGGCCGTTGTACGGGCCCGACCACGTGGCGCGCTGGATACTCGGCGTGCTGGCCAAGCCGATCGTCGCCGGATTCGTGCTCGAACCCGCGCACATCAACGGTGAACTCGGCGCGCTGGCACTCATCGATGGGAATCCGGTGGCCGTGTTCACCTACGACATCGCCGACGGACGGATCCAGAACCTCCGGTTCCAGGTCAACCCGTACAAGCTGAAGGGCCTCTCCATGGGCACCGACACGCTGGGGTGACGGCGGTCGTTCTAGGCTCCAGCCGTGACCAACCAGAGCGCCCTGTCCGCCGACGGCGGGCAGCTGCGGGCCTCGACGCTCGAACTGTTCTTCGATCTCGTCTTCGTCCTCACCATCACCCAGCTCTCGCACGTCTATACGCATCATCCGGGCTTCCAGGCGCTCGTCCAGGTCGCGCTGCTGTTCGGACTGGTCTGGTGGATGTATTCCGGCTACGTCTGGCTCACCAACGAGGTCGCGCCGAACAGTTCCAGCAGGCGGACCTGGCTGCTGGTGGGCATGTTCGCGTTCTTCGTCCTCGCCTTGGCGATCCCGGATGCGTTCCACGGCACCGGCATCGCGTTCGGCTTCGGATACGTCCTGGTCACCGCCGTTCACACCGCGCTGTTCGCCTCCGCGGGCGGGGCATCGGCGGCGGACGCGATCCGCAGGCTCGCGCCGCTCAACGCCCTGGCCGCCGCGCTCGTACTGGCAGGCGGATTCGTGCACGGCTGGATGCAGTACGCCTGCTGGACCGCAGCGTTCACGGTGCAGGTGATCAGCCCCTATCTGGTCGACACACGCGACTTCGTGATCCGAGCGCGCCACTTCTGCGAGCGGCACGGGCTGGTCGTGATCGTCGCGATCGGCGAATCCATCGTCGCCGTCGGCGCCGGGCTGGCCGGAGAGAAGATCACCCCGCAATTGATCGCCACCGTGGGCCTCGGCCTCGCCCTGGCCTACGTCCTGTGGTGGGCGTATTTCGGCGTCGACGACGAACGTGGCGAGCACGCGCTGGCCGCGGTGCCGGACCGGGAACGTTCCCGGCCCGCCCTGCTGGCCTACGGCTACTCCCTGTACCCGCTGCTGATCGGCGTCATCGTGGCCGCGGCGGGCATTCAGATGAGCGTCGCCCACGGCGACGAAGCGACCTCGGTCGCCGTGGCCGCCGCGCTCTCCGGCGGCGTCGCGCTGTATTTCCTCGGCCAGTTCTTCTTCCGCCTGACCCTGCGGCTGCCGCGCCCATGGGCTCGCTTGCTCGCGGCGCTCGCGGTGGCGGCTACAACGCCGATCGGCATCTTCTGGGTGTCGTGGGCCCAACTGGTCGCGATCGTCGTCGTGGGCTACGCGGCGGTCATCGCCGACGACCTGCTCACGCTGCGGTCCGGCGAGCACAGTACGTACTTCTGAGTGCCGTGGTCGCCGTCCGCCCGGCTTCCCTCGGGCGGACTTGCGTTTTCGGCTCGTAGCCGGGTGCCCCGGCCTGCGCGCGCGAACGCGTGCCGCGCACTCGGCGTTGCTTCTACCCGCGCGATCGCCCGCGCCGAGGGCGGTACGGTCGCCGAGCGGCTGGGCGAACCCGTGTCGCACCAGTCGAGGACAATGGCGGCTGTGTGTGCCCAGTCTGTCGAGGAACTCGCCGTCGAACCACCCGCTGCCGCCCGGCGTCTGCTCGGGGCGACCCTGTGGTCGGGCTCGGTCGGTGTCCGGATAGTCGAAGTCGAGGCCTACGGAGGAGACCCGGCCGGGCCATGGCCGGATCCGGCATCGCATTCCGGGCGCGGCCGGACCAAGCGCAACGATGTGATGTTCGGTCCCGCCGGTGTGCTGTACGTCTACCTCAGCTACGGCATGCACACCTGCATCAACGTGACGAGCGGCCCGGATGGGGTCGCCAGCGCCGCGCTGATCCGCTCCGGCGAGGTCGTCGAGGGGCTGGAGACGGTGCGCGAACGGCGCCCCGGAGCTCGAAGCGACCTCGACTCGGCCCGCGGCCCGGGCAACCTCGGCAGCGCGCTGGGAATCACCTTGAGCGACTACGGAACCCCGCTGTTCGATCCGGCGTCACCGATTCGGCTCGAGTTGCACGATCCGATCGCGGACGCCGAGATCGCCAGCGGTCCGCGGGTCGGGGTCAGCAGCGCGGCGGACCTGCCATGGCGTTTCTGGCTTCCGGCTTCACGGGCGGTATCGGTCTACCGACGCAGCCCGCGTGCTCCACTGCCCACCGAGAAATCGGCCTGAGCACTCTGCGGAAGTCTTCGCCGCGGCGATGATTTCTGGCCGCCCCGGCCTTGGCGCCGTTCCCGCTGGTACTGGCCGCGGTGTTCGCCTGGATCGCCTACCAGCGGCGCGACGGCATCGTCGCGGTGCGGGAAACCCTGTCGCGGTGCGCGGCAGGGTCGTCGGTGCGCAGCAAAATCGTTCGACTCACGCCGTGCCGCGCCACGACACCGAGGTGCGCACGAAGCCCCGGATCCGGTGCGGAAAGATAGGACAACGTGAGCGGCGACATCATCGACGAACTGACCTGGCGCGGACTGATCGCGCAGTCCACCGATCTGGATGCCCTGCGCGCGGCGGCGGCCGCCGGGCCGCTGACCCTGTACGCAGGCTTCGATCCCACCGCAGCCAGCTTGCACGCGGGACACCTGGTGCCGTTGCTCGCCCTGAAGCGTTTCCAGCGCGCCGGACATCGCCCCATCGTGCTGGCCGGCGGCGCGACGGGGCTGATCGGTGACCCGCGCGACGTCGGCGAGCGGACCATGAATTCCACCGACACCGTGGCGAGCTGGGCCGAGCGGATCCGCTCCCAGCTGGAGCGCTTCGTCGACCTGGACGACTCGCCGACCGGTGCGGTCGTCGTCGACAATATGGAGTGGACCGGGCGGCTGTCCGCGGTCGACTTCCTGCGCGACATCGGCAAGCACTTCTCGGTGAACGTCATGCTGGCGCGCGACACGATCAAGCGGCGGCTGGACGGCGAGGGCATCTCCTACACCGAGTTCAGCTACATGCTCCTGCAGGCCAACGACTACGTGCAGTTACGCCGCGACTTCGGCTGCACGCTGCAGGTGGGCGGCTCCGACCAGTGGGGCAACATCATCGCGGGCGTCGAACTCAACCGCCGGGTGGACGGTGCGTCCGTGCACGCCCTGACCGTTCCGCTGGTGACCTCCGCGGACGGCAAGAAGTTCGGCAAGTCCACCGGCGGCGGCAGCCTGTGGCTCGATCCCGAGATGACCAGCCCCTACGCCTGGTACCAGTACTTCGTGAACACGGCCGACGCCGACGTGGTGCGGTACCTGCGCTGGTTCACCTTCCTGTCCCGCGAGGAACTCGATGAACTCGAGCGGGCGACCGCAGAGCGACCGCATGCCAGGGAAGCGCAGCGCAGGCTCGCCGCCGAGATGACGACCCTGGTACACGGGGAGGCTCATACCCGTGCGGTGCAGCTGGCCAGCCAAGCGTTGTTCGGTCGCGGTGAACTCCGCGAGCTCGACGAGGCCACGCTCGGCGCGGCCCTGCGCGAAGCGGCGGTCGACGGTGAGGTCGCGCAGATCAAAGCCGGCGAGCCGAGCACCATCGTGGATCTGCTCGTCGCCACCGGCCTCTCCGAAAGCCGCGGCGCCGCGCGCCGCGCGGTGAACGAAGGCGGCGCCTCGGTGAACAACGTGAAGATCTCCGATATCGAGTGGACCCCGGCGGATGCCGACTACCTGCACGGACGCTGGCTCGTCCTGCGGCGCGGGAAGAAGAACCTCGCGGGGGTTCTGCGGGCAGGTGCATGAAGATCGCGGTGGCTTGAATCACATTCGTGTGATTCAAGCCGGTCATCACTGCGATCCCATGCTCCTGACCTGCGGAAACGCTAGATTGTCCAGGCGATTTGACGTAGCGTTTTCCGCCGCGTAACTTTATCCAAGTCAGAGCGACACGGACACCGACCCGGAGCCGAAGCGAGGCGGAGACGCCG